>NZ_JAPVLS010000003.1:41043-183743 GCF_027158125.1 Streptomyces sp. H39-C1 | reverse complement strand
TGGGCGCCGAGCAGCGCAGCCTGGAGGCACTCGACCGGCACATGCGGTACGCGGCCCTGGCCATGCTCGCCGTCGTCGTGCCCCTCACACTCCTCGCCGCCGAACTGCTGCTGCGCCGGCTGCGCCGCATCGCCGGCACCGCCCGCCGCATCAAGCGCGGCGACCTCGACGCGCGGACCGCGGGCCGCGGTCATGACGAGATCAGCGAGATCTCCTCGGCCGTCGACCTCATGGCGGATGCCCTGCGGGAACGGCTGCGTGGCGAACAGCGCTTCACCGCGGACGTCGCCCATGAACTGCGCACCCCGCTCACCGGCCTCGTCACCTCCGCCTCCCTCCTCCCGGAGAGCGAGCCCACCGACCTGGTGCGCGACCGCGTCCAGGTGCTCCGCGCCCTGGTGGACGACCTCCTGGAGATCTCCCGGCTGGACGCGGGAGCGGAGCGGGCGGACGCCCAACCGGTGCCGCTCGGCGAGCTGGTGACCGATTCCCTGCGACGTACGGGTTTGGAGACGCGGGTCTCGGTGACGGGTGATCCGGTCACCGCGACCGATCCGCGCCGCCTCGACCGGATCGTCACCAACCTGATCCTCAACGCGCACCGGCACGGTGGACCGCCGGTCGAGGTCACGGTCGACGGCACGACGATCGTCGTACGCGACCAGCGTCCCGGCTTCCCCCCGGAGCTCATCGCCCACGGACCACAGCGCTTCCGTACAGGAGCCGCGGAGCGCGGGCACGGCCACGGGCTCGGCCTCACCATCGCCCTCGGCCAGGCGCGCGTCATCGGTGCCCGCCTCACCCTGGCCAACGCCGACCCGCACGGAGCCGTCGCCACCCTCGAACTGCCGGACCAGGACGGCTGATCGGCAGTGACCGGTCGAGGCGTCGGTTCGAGGCGTCGGCCGTCCGGCGTCCGTGGAGCGGCTGGGGCTACGCGCCCGGATCGCTGTCGATGCGCCCCAGCAGGTCGAGCAGGGTGGTGCGGTCGGTGGGGGACAGGGCGGCGAAGCACGTGGCGAGGACTTCGTCGGCGATCCGATGCCCTGCCGCCAGGGTCTCTTCGCCGGCGGGGGTGAGGTAGTGCTCGATGCGCCGGCCGTGGCCCGGCCTGCGCTCGATCAGGCCGAGGGCCGCCAGCCGGCCGGCGAGCGTCCCGAACGCCTGCTCGCTCTGGAACGTCGCCGCGGCCAGTGGCCGGGCCGCGGCTCCGGGCGTGCGGCTGATCGCGCGGAGGGCGTCCCACTGGGCCAGCGTCGTACCGGCGGCGGCGAGCCGGCTCTCGAGTGCCCGGTGCTGCTTGTACTGGGCCTGCTTCACCGCTCTTCCAAGGACCTGCAGTTCATCGGGCATGGACTCAGTCTAGAGCATGACCAAGCTTGTTTATATAAACATCCTTAGTTAGAGTGAGGGCATGCCAACGAACCACACGGTTGCCGTGTACCCCGACCTGTCCATCACCCTCGCCGAGGCCGGCTCCGGCCGCCCCTGCCTGATCCTGCACGGTGGCGGGGGGCCGGCCACGGTCGCCGGACTCGCGGACCACCTCGCACCGACCATGCACACCATCACGCCCACCCACCCCGGCTGGAACGGTGCCCCTCGCCCCGCGTGGCTGACCGGTATCGACGATCTCGCCCTCGCCTACCTGCACTGCCTCCAGGACCTCAAGCTCCGCGACGTGCTCGTCATCGGCTCCTCGCTCGGCGGCTGGACCGCCGCCGAAATGGCCGTGCGCGACACCGCGGGACTCATCACCGGACTGGTCCTGATCGACGCCGCCGGAGTGCACGTCGAAGCCGAGCCGATAGTCGACTTCTTCGCGCTCGACGCCGCCGGCGTCGCCGAATACGCCTGGCACGACTCGGACCGCTTCTACGTCGACCCCGCCGACGTCCCAGCCGAGCGACTCGCGCTTCAGCAGGCCAACATGGCCACCATGCGCGAACTCGCGGGCGACCCCTACATGCACGAGCCCAAACTGCTCCGCCGCCTGCGGCGCGTCGACGTCCCCACGCTTCTGCTCTGGGGAGAGAGCGACCGCGTCGTCACCCCTGCCTACGGCGAGGCGTACGCCGAAGCCTTCGGCAACGGCCGGCTCCAGATCATCCCCGAAGCAGGTCACCTGCCGCAGCTGGAGCAGCCGGCAGCCACCTTCGCGCTGATCGACGCCTACCGTCGCTGATACGTCGGCAACCGGGGTCCGTGTACCCGGAGTTGATCTCGACGGCGCCAGGCGGAAAGTCTCGTTTCCCGCCTGACCGCCCCCCGCCCGGGGAAGGATGTCGCACAACCGCACGGGTCGAGGGGGAGGACGGAGAATGGGGATCTTCGGGCGCAAGGGACGGCCTGCGGACACACGGCCGCTGGACACACCGCAGGACGCACCACGGGACACACCGCAGGACGGGCCCCAGGACGCACGCCCTCAGTCGATGTCGCAGGACACCCGGCCCCAGGGGGCGCTGCGGCCGGTGGGGCCGCAGGACGCACCCATGCCCGGCGGTGATGACGACGACGGGTCCCGCTGGATCTACGAGGTCGCGGGGGAGTACTCGTCGGAGACCTGGGCGCCACGGGAGTCGATCCGCCGCTGGTGGCGGGTGGACCGTGACGGTAACGAGCTCGAAGGGCCCGTGGAGAACGAGAACTTCGGGCCCCCGCAGAACGACCTGCGCCGCGCGACCGACCCCGACGGCCCGCTGAGCTGGCTCCCCGACCCGGAGGCGACGGTGCGCGGCTGGCTGTCGGTCGCGCTCGACCGGATCGGCGAGGGCATCGAGGTGCACTGGCTCCAGGTCACCGGAACACCGCTGGTCCTCGCCGGCCACGACGTCTCGGACTTCGCCCCGCCCGACTTCGACGGCACCCCGCCGCCGCGCATCGGCGTCGCCGTCCCGGTGGGCTTCGGCGCTCAAATGGCCGGGCATTCCCTCACGGTGCTGTGGGGCCTGCTGCTCTGGGTGACGGTCAGCGAGGATCCGGCCGCCGACCCCAAGCAGAACGTCTGGCTACGCCACGAAGTCGACGCCGAGCGTGCCGACGAGCTCCTGCGTATCGTCCTCCAGGCGCCGGACATACGTTTCTGACGCCGCGTCCGCCGAAAGGCCGGTGGGGGCGGGTGAGGACCGGTGCGGAGCCGCTATCCGGTGAGTGTCTGGGTGCCGAGCACGGCGAGGAGGGCAAGGCGTTCGGCGTCCGGGGTGCCGGGCTCGGCGGTGTAGATCATGATGCGCAGATCGCTTCCCGCGACGCTGAGGATGTCGCAGTCGAGCGTCAGGGCACCCACCTGCGGGTGATCGATGGTCTTGCGCGCGGCCTCGTGCCGGCCGACGGCTCCGCCGTCCCACAGCTCGGCGAACCGGTCACTCTTCGCGCGCAGCTCCGCGACCAGCCGCCGTACCCGTAGGTCCGCCGGATACCGGCCCGCGGTCGCCCGCAACGCCGTGACCTGCGCGATTTCGAGTGCGCGCTGGGACTGCGGTGTGTGGCGGACGCGGCCGGGCGGGCCGAGGAAGGTGCGCCACACCGCGTTGCGCTCGTTGCCGTGCAGCTCGCCCATCAAGGCCACGTACAGAGGGTTGGCGAGCAGCAGGGTCCACGCCGCGTCCGAGACCGCGACGGGCGTCCCGGTCAGCCGGTCCAGCATCCGCTGGACGCTGGGTGTGATGTAGGCGGGCACCGTGCCCTGGCCCGGTGGCACCAGCCCGGCGGCGTGGAACAGATGCTCGCGCTCGGCCACGGACAGGCGCAGCGCCCGGCCCAGGGCCTCGACGACCTGTTCCGAAGGGTTGGTCGCCCGGCCCTGTTCGAGGCGGGTGACGTAGTCGACCGAGACCCCGGCCAGCAGGGCGAGCTCCTCCCGGCGCAGCCCGGCCGCGCGCCGATGGCCGCCGGCCGCCAGCCCTGCCGCCTCCGGGGAGACCCGGTCGCGCCAGCGCCGCAACGTGTGCCCGAACTCCGTGGTCGCCATGAACCCCACTGTGCACCGCCCGGCCCGGATCGTCCTGGTACTGGGAGTCCCAGGAAAACGGGACTCCTGGCTCGCCCGTGCGGCTGTGCCGCAGCGTGGAGGCATGACAACAACACTGATCACCGGAGCGAACAAGGGTCTCGGCTTCGAGGCCGCCCGCCGGCTCATCGCCGCGGGACACACCGTCTACCTCGGCAGCCGGGACGCCGAACGCGGCCGCCGGGCCGCCGAGCAGCTCGGTGCGCGCGCGATGCAGCTCGACGTCACCGACGACGCGTCCGTGCAGGCCGCGGTGAAGGCCGTCGAGGCCGACGGAGGGCTGGACGTACTGATCAACAACGCCGGTATCCAGGAGGAAATGCGGGACGGCACCGTCGTGATCGATGCATTGGGTCTGACCGCGGACGTGATGCGGAAGACATTCGAAACGAACGTCTTCGGCACGGTGCGCGTCATCCACGCTTTTCTCCCGCTGCTGCAGCGTTCCGCCGCCCCGGTCATGGTCAACGTCAGCAGCGGCCTGGCCTCGCTTTCCCTGGTCACCACCCCGGGAACCCCGACGCACGCCTACCCGGGCGTGGCCTATCCGGCGTCGAAAGCCACGGTCAACATGATCACGGTGCAGTACGCGAAGGCGTTCCCGGACATGCGGATCAATGCAGTGGAGCCCGGCTTCACCAAGACCGACCTGAATGCGCACAGCGGCATTCAGAGCGTTGAGCAGGGCGCCGAGATCATCGTGCGCATGGCCCAGCTGAGCCCTGACGGCCCGACCGGCGGGTATTTCGACGCCGAGGGGACTCTTCCCTGGTGAGAGACCTTCCCTGATCGCGGGCTGTTTCCCGGAGTGCGCCACCGCGCCGGGGACAGCCCGTCCGCATGAGTGAGCCAGTGGGCACCGAAAGTCACGTCGCCCCGCTATCGCTCCTCCTATTACTCGTCTTTGTTCGGTCCGACCGGCTGGCCGGCTGTCCGGTCCCGAAAAACAGAAGGGGCCGGCCTTGAGCCGGCCGGATCTTTCGCGCCCGGCGTACGCAATGCCTGGATCAAAGGGGATCGGGATGGGCGGGCGAGGGCAGGCCATCGCCGAATAGAGGCTGTTTCGGTGGCCTGGAAACCCCGCATCGAGTGAGCCCGGGCACAGGACCTACGTCACGTCCGAAGCCGCTTAGTGGACGTATTTCCCTTCCCTTTCGGGCCGCGCACAGCCCCGACGGGTGCCTTTCGGCTCTGCTTACTAAGACGGGTAGTAAGCGAGGTCTTTGCCATCGCCGGCGGGCCGCGTTAACCATGGTTCGAGCAGCACGAACATGAGCGCAGCGCCCTCTCGACACATCAGCGAGACCGGGCCCGCCACCTGCTCCGCACGCCGCCGCTACGGCCGGCCGTCCCCTGATCCCGTCTGGAAGAGGTTCATACCGCATGCCCGCACCCACTCAGCTCTCCTCCCTGCGCACCTTCCGCCCCTCCAAGCGCTTCAAGATCTCCGCTGTCGCGCTCACCGCCGCCGGCTGCACCACGGCCCTCGCCCTCGCCGGCACCGCCACCCAGAGCACCTCCGCGCTCCCCGCCATCAACGTCGCGAAGGTCTCCGCCGACGGCCAGGCCGGCACCAAGGTCCAGGCGCTCACCAAGGGAGCGGCTGTCAGCTCCTACCCGGCCTACGTCGGCAAGCCCGCCGCTGCGAAGGACGCCTCGCGCGACCTCACCAAGGGACCCGCGAAGGCCAAGCCGGTCGCCGCCGCCCAGCACAAGGCCAAGCCGGCCGCTAACCGGTCGACCGTGCGCAAGCCGGTTGCCGTGTCTGCCCCGAAGTACTCGAACAACCTGGACGGTTGGATCCGCGAGTCGCTGGCCATCATGAAGTCCAAGGGCATCCCGGGTAGCTACTCCGGCCTGCACCGCAACATCATGCGCGAGTCCAGCGGCAACCCGAACGCCGTCAACGACTGGGACATCAACGCGATCAACGGCATCCCGTCCAAGGGCCTGCTCCAGGTGATCCAGCCGACCTTCGACACCTACCACGTCGCCGGCACCGCCAATCGCCTCACCGACCCGGTCGCCAACATCACCGCCGCCGCCAACTACGCGGCGCACCGCTACGGTTCGATCGACAACGTGAACTCCGCGTACTGATCAACCCAGCTCACCCAGCTCCACCAGATCACCAGCCCCCTCGGCCCACTCGGCCGAGGCCGGCCCGAACCGGTCGTCGCCGGCCTCTCCCAGGCGTGTTCCTGGGAGAGCACCCAACTGGTCGGGCCGAAAAGGGCACATGGACTGCCGGCTATGCGAGCCAGAGAGAGCTGCGCCGGTGACGCGCCGGCGGTATGTCCACCGCATCCGCGGCGTCGAGTGCGAGTTCGCCGGTGGTGGAGTTCACCAGTCCCAGGAGAGTCCCTACTTGGGCTCGCAGCCGCTGTCGTGCCCGGCGTTCCTCCTCCGCGGACCACCGAGCGACGGAAGGGTCCCGACAGCTTCGAGCCCACGAGTAGACCTCCACCGTGCGCCGGACCATGCGCGGGTGGGGCCTTCTGGACTCATGCGTCGCATCGCTGAAGGTGCGGGCGCTGTACCTGAGGTCGTGGAGAACCACGGAACGCCACGGGTGTTCAGGCCGGCAGTCGGGTGACTTCCCGCTGTGGTGCAGGGGAACGTGGTGGTGGGCGGTGCGTGCCACGGGGCTCCGTTCGCAGCAACCGCCAGGTATCTCCTGGCGGGCTACTTGAAGCCCGCCGGCCCTGTTGAACGTGTGTTTCTCATGCCCGGAACCTTATCCCGCCGGTTCTGCGGGCAGGGATGCTGCGGGTCTGCCGGACTGACGCCGGGCGCCCGCTACACCGTCGATTCCCGCCGACTGGACGAGAACCACGCGAAAATCCGCAAGGTCTGGGACGGCCTCGGCGGCGGCGAATGGCCGGACGAGGCCCAGTGGCGGACGCTGCGCGCCGCGGACGAGCTGACCACCGAGAAACTGGCCGGACTGACCGCATCCGAGCACGGGACCGACACGGTCACCGTCATGCTCCCGATGCCGGGAATCCGCTTCCTGCGGCTGTCGAAGAACTGACACCGACCACCGGACCCGGCGCGCCCGACGGTGTGCGGCGCCCGCACTCCGGGGCCGGCCGGCCCTGACACCGGCCGGCCCCGGGGGGAAAACAGTCCCCGCCTGCCGCCGCCCCTGGGCTTGCCCGGTGCGCCGACCGTGCGGAATGCCCGGGTGGGGGCGAAGCTGGAGATATGGAGATCACGATGCGGCTGGCCCAGCAGCCGGAGGCCGACGAGCTGCTCGGCCGCAGTCCGCTGGCGGCGCTGGTCGGCATGCTGCTGGACCAGCAGGTGCCGATGGAGTGGGCCTTCTCGGGGCCGTACACCATCGCCCAGCGGCTGGGGGCCGATGACCTGGACGCGCATGCCATTGCCGCGTACGACCCGGACGCCTTCGCGGCGCTGCTGTCGGAGAAGCCGGCCGTGCACCGTTATCCGGGATCGATGGCGAAACGGGTCCAGCAGCTGTGCGCGTACCTGGTCGAGCACTACGAGGGGGACGCCTCGTCCGTGTGGACGGGCGCGGATACGGGCGCGGAGCTGTTGGGGCGGCTGAAGGCGCTGCCCGGCTTCGGGGAGCAGAAAGCGCAGATCTTCCTGGCACTGCTGGGCAAGCGGCTGGGCGTACGGCCGAAGGGGTGGCGGGAGGCGGCGGGCAAGTACGGGCCCGCCGGGGTCTACCGGTCCGCCGCCGACATCACCGGACCGGAGTCACTGGCGAAAGTACGGGCACACAAGCAGGAAATGAAGGCGGCAGCGAAGGCCGCCAAGTGAGGATCTGATCATGATCAATGGTGTTCATGTGGTGATCTACAGCCGGGATGCCGAAGCCGATCGCGTGTTCTTCCGCGATGTGCTGGGTTATCCGCACGTGGATGCGGGCGGCGGATGGCTCATCTTCAAGCTGCCGCCCGCCGAAATCGCCGTGCACCCCACCGACGGCCCGGAGCGCCACGAGCTCTTCCTGATGTGCGACGACGTCACCGCCAGCGTGGAGGAACTGACGGCGAAGGGCGTCACGTTCATCCAGCCGGTGACCGACCAGGGCTGGGGTCTGATGAGCATTCTGCAACTGCCCGGAGGTGGCGAGGTCGGGCTGTACGAACCCCGTCACGAACGAGCTCACGAGCTCTGACCCTGCGTGGTCACCGCGCCGGCGAACGCCGCCGCGCCGCCCGGTTCAGTCGCGCGTGTCGGTGTGGCGGTAGCCGAAGGGACCCGGGAGGTCCGTGGACGTGGTCCTTCTGCCGGTGGTCGACCAGGTGCGATGGCCGCCCTTCGAACCGAGGGTCAGGGAGAGCGACTTGCGGTTCACGTTGAGGCGGACGCCGGGGAAGATCCGGAACGACTTGCGGAAGGTGATGGGCATGGGGGCCTCCTCGATCGGTGTTGTGTGCGTCGCCTGCCCCAAGAGGCCTTGTTCTACCTCCTCATGAGAAGAATTTCGAGCACCCGGACGCACACGCGGACGCACCGCACTCACCTCCCGTTGCCGGGAGGTGAGTGCGGTTGGCGTCAGGTTGTCGCGGGTTGTCTCAAAGAGTGATGACGACCTTGCCGAAGGCCTTGCCCGAGGCGTAGAACCGGTAGGCGTCGGGGGCTTCCTCGAAGGTGAACTCCCGGTCGATGACCGGATGGATCCGGTTGACCTGCAGTGCGCGGTTCATCGCGAGGAACTGGTTGCGGCTGCCGACGGCCACGGTCCGCAGGACGGCGCCGGAGGCGAACAGTACGCCGGGGTCCAGGGGTTGTGCCGTGCCGGAGACGAAGCCCACGCAGGCGACGTGACCCGCCACCGCCACCGCCTTGAGCGACTGCTCCAACAGGCCCGCCACGTCGACCACGCGGTCGGCGCCCCGGCCGCCGGTCAGCTCCACGACCTTGGAGGCCCAGTCGGGCGTGGACCGGTAGTCGATGACCTCGTCCGCGCCGAGTTCGATGAGGCGCCGCGCCTTGTCCGGGCTGCTCGTCGTCGCGATCACGCGGGCTCCGAGTGCCTTGGCGAACTGGAGCGCGAACAGCGACACGCCGCCCGACCCCTGGGTCACCAGGGTCTCGCCCGCCCGCAGGCCGATGCCGTCACCTGTCAGCGCGTTCCAGGCGGTGACCCCGACACAGGGGAGTGCCGCCGCTTCCTGGTAGGAGAGGTGATCGGGGACCGGGACGAGTGAGTCCTCGCTGATCAGCGCGAGCTCGGTGAGCATGCCGTCGAGGGAGCCGCCGCGCTGTGGCAGATGCTGAAGGCCGAACGGGCCGTCCTGCCAGCTCGGGAAGAGCGTCGCCGCGACGCGGTCGCCGATCTTCACTCCGTGTACTCCCGGACCGAGCGCCACGACTTCGCCGGCACCGTCCGACACCGGGATCACGTCCGGTTTCACCGGTAGGACGTAGTTGCCTCGCAACACCATCAGCTCGCGGTTGCTCAGCGAGACGGCCTTGACGGCCACCAGGACCTGTCCGGTGCCGGGGACCGGGTCCGCGTGCTCCTTGATCGACAGGCCTTCTATGCCGGCCCCGCTGTTCACGTGGTAACTGCGCATGGTGTTCTCCATCCATCCATTCGTTCTGTGGCTTGCGGAGCTCAGCTGTCGGTCTCGGTCTGTCGGTCCCGGTCGTCGGCAGGTGGGGCTCAGCCGGCGAGTCGGTCGAGTGCGGCGGGCCCGTCGAGCCCGTCGACGGCGAGTGGTACGTCGCCGGTGGTCTTGCTGTAGCCGAGGGCCTCGACGATCAGGCCGTTCCGTACGTGCATGAGGTTGACGCCGCGGACGGAGTCGGCCGGTCCGTCGCCGAAGCGGTAGCGCCAGCGGATCGTCGCCCGTTCACCGGCGATGACGACGTCTTCGGGCTCGAACTGGGTGGTGCGGTCCTCGGCGACGGTCTGCCAGAACTCCAGGCATGCGGCGCGGCCTTCGTAGCGGGCGCCGTCGGGGGCCGGCTGGTTGGCCTCCATCACGCAGTGGTCGTCGATCAGGTCGGCGAGTACGGGCCCGTCGTGGTGGATGAAGGAGTGGTTGAAGCGGTCGATGACTTCGGCGGTGGTGCGGAACGACATGCCGTAACCCCTCAGAAGTAGAACGATTGATCTACCCGGACCATATAGACCGGTTGATCTACTCGTCAATGGGTGGCAGGCTGGCACTTATGACGACTCGCACCGCACCGGGACCTCGCGAACGCCTCCTGGAAGCCGCCCAGCGGCTGACCTACAGCCAAGGCATGGCCGTGGGCGTCGACGCACTGCTGAAGGAGGCGAACGTGGCCCGGCGCTCCCTCTACGAGCACTTCGGCGGCAAGGACGGACTGATCGCCGAGGTCCTGCGGCGGAGCACTGCCGAGGACGAGGCCGCCTACCACCAGGCCATCGAGGCGGCGGGCGATGACCCTCGTACCCGTCTGCTGGGCGTCTTCGACGGCATCGCCGCCGCCATTGACCGGCCCGACTTCCGCGGCTGCCGCTATCTCGCCGCCGATCTCGCCCTGACCGACCCCGACCACCCGGGACACGCCATCACTCGTGCGTACCGCATGCGGGTGCAGCAGCTCCTGGAGCACGAGCTCCTCGCGCTCGGACACCCGCGGCCCGTGGCTGCGGCCGGCGAGCTTCTGCTGCTCATCGACGGCGCACTGGCGGCGGGGGTCACCCGCCCCGCAACGCATCCCGCGGCCTCCGCCCGACGGCTCGCCGAGCACGTCCTCGACGCCCGGCCGGCGGCCGCCTGACGAGGACGCGGGCCTGGCGGGCGTATTGGTCGCCAGGTGGTTACCGGCCGCCTTCGTACTGCCGCAGCCGGCGCTCCAATGCTTCTCGGTGCGCCCGTTCACCGCTGAGTTGGCGGCCGAGGACGATGGCCCGGTACTCCTCCGTACGGGCCCACTCGTTGCCGCAGTCCGCGCGCCGTTCATTCACCTGGCTGGACTCGTCCGAGAGGCTCAACAGGGTTGCCTGCACGCGGCCAGAAAATGAACTACGTGGTGCAGGGAATCCTTACGCAGTTGCCGACCGCGCTGATCATCGGCGCGGCCGGGCTGGCAATGCGGAAGGTCAAGGGAAAGGCGCGGCTTCGCAAGAGCCGCGGTAGGAGCGGGGGTGGCCGGCAGGAGCGACGGTTGATGGCGCCGTTGATCCGGAGAGCGGCCGGCGGGATCACCGGCGGGCCCGTCGGCCCGCCGGGTTCGGATCACGAGGACGGAAGCCTCGCGGCCACTCCGAACATGGTCACGGACATGTGCAGCGCGCCCTCATCGGCAGCTGCGGTGAGATCGGCGTACAGCGCGTCCCGCTGCTGCTCGGAGATCAGCTCCTCGCGCAGCGCGGACTCGCCGAGCATGCGGATGAGCTGCCAGTTGACCTTGGTGTTGCTCTGGATCAGTGCCTGGGAGCCGACGTCGGTGATCTCCAGCCCCGCCGTGGCCAGTTGGCCGACGAGTTGCCGTCCGGCGTGCGGATTCGCGGAGGCCGTCAGCGCGCGGCGCATCAGCGCGGCGACGACCTCGGGGTCGCCGGGGTGCAGGAGCGCGGTCGCCCAGTCCGTGTCGAGCAGGACGACGCGCCCGCCCGGCCGCAGGACGCGGACGATCTCCCCGACCGCCTTCGCGGGCTCGGTGAGGTGCTGGAAGACGCGCTCGCACCACACCACATCGGTGCCGGCATCGTCGAGCGGCAGCGCCACCGCGTCACCCGCGACGAACCGGGCGGCGTTGCCGGCCGCGGCCGCGCGGAGTTCCGCGGCCTCCCTCAGCCCGTCGTGCGGTTCGACCCCGACCGCCTCACCCGACCACCCTGCCGTATCGCACCGACATTCGAGTCCTGGCGGCCCTTACATGGCCGGTCCGGAGCCTGGCGGCCGTCCCGAGCGCCTGGCCGGAAGAAGCCGGAAGAAGAGGGATAAACCTTCCGGAGCCGCCGACGCCAGCACGGCGCGGCTCGGCGGAGCGCTGACGCCAGTAAAGTCACGGGTGGTGGCGCCACGTCGGGGCGCCGGAGTATGGAGGATTTTTCCTGTGCTGATCGCTCAGCGTCCGTCGTTGACCGAAGAGGTCGTCGAGGTGTGGCGTTCACGGTTCGTCATCGAACCGCTGGAGCCGGGATTCGGCTACACCCTGGGGAACTCGCTGCGCCGGGCGCTGTTGTCGTCGATCCCCGGTGCCGCTGTCACCAGTATCCGCATCGATGGCGTTCTCCATGAGTTCACCACCGTGCCGGGCGTCAAGGAGGACGTGACCGACATCGTCCTGAACATCAAGCAGCTCGTGGTGTCCTCGGAGGAGGACGAGCCGGTGGTGATGTACCTGCGCAAGCAGGGCCCGGGTGTCGTGACCGCCGCCGACATCACGCCTCCGGCCGGTGTCACGGTGCACAATCCCGACCTGGTGCTGGCCACCCTGAACGCCCAGGGCAAGCTGGAGGTGGAGCTGACCGTCGAGCGTGGTCGCGGCTACGTCTCCGCCGTCCAGAACAAGCAGCAGGGCCAGGAGATCGGCCGTATCCCGGTCGACTCCATCTACAGCCCGGTGCTCAAGGCCACCTGCACGGTGGAGGCGACCCGTGTCGAGCAGCGCACCGACTTCGACAAGCTGATCGTCGACATCGAGACCAAGCAGGCGGTGCTGCCGCGTGACGCCCTGGCGTCGGCCGGCAAGACCCTGGTCGAGCTGTTCGGCCTGGCCAGCGAGCTCAATGCCGATGCCGAGGGCATCGACATGGGCCCGTCCCCGACGGTTGCGGCCCTGGCCGCCGATCTGGCGCTGCCGATCGAGGAGCTGGATCTCACCGTCCGCTCGTACAACTGTCTCAAGCGTGAGGGCGTCCACTCGGTGGGCGAGCTCACGGCGCGTTCCGAGGCGGACCTGCTCGACATCCGCAACTTCGGCGGGAAGTCGATCGTCGAGGTCAAGATGAAGCTGGCCGGTATGGGTCTGACCCTGAGGGACAGCCCGCCCGGGTTCGACCCGACCGCCGCCGCCGACGCTTTCAGCGCCGACGAGGACGGGAACACCGGGTTCCAGGAGACCGAGCAGTACTGACCGGACGACCGGATTCCCACCGGTCTCGGCCCTGCCGCCCGAAGAGAGCTTCTGGTGGCAGGGCCGGGACGGTGGGCAGCGTCCAGCAGATTCGAGCCCGTGTGGGCGTCCGGCCAGAGGGCCGGTGCACCCGGAGCGGCGCCCAGGCCGAGGCGGCCGCCTCCGCGCCGCGCCGTGCCGCGCCGTGCCACACCGGCAGGAGACGCCCGTTCGGTCCGCTGCGCGCAACCGCAGGGCCCCGCGATACCTTCTCCGGCATGGATCCGCTCACGTTCGACTACGGGGATTTGCACCTGCGCGTGGACCGGGGGGTGTTCGAGCTCTTCAACCTGGCCTCCGCCGAGCACACGTTCCGGGTTCCGCTGCGCTGGCTCGGGGCCCTGGTCCACTACAAGAAGCCGGAGAAACCCGGTCAGTTGCTCTTCGGTGTCGTCCGCGATCCGAGCGCTGCGCTCTACGGCACCGACCGGCTCGCCTTCAGGTTCGCCAGTTCGCCGGCGGTCCAGGTGCCGCCCGACGACGAGATGTTGTTCCGCACGTACTTCACCGACGTGGCCACGCTCGCCGACCGACGGATGGGCTGACATGGAATCAAGGGTCTTCGAGCACGGTGACGTGCATCTGCGGGTCGACCACGGCATCTTCGAGGTGTTCCGGCGCAATCACATCATCGGGTCGTACCGGTCCCCGCTGAGCTGGGTGAAGGTGCGTGCCGAGGCGCGCAAGGGCGGCGTGACCCGGCTGCATTTCGGCAATGTCGAGCAGCTCGACGAACCGATCTACGCCAGCACGACGAGTTCCCGGCGTCTGCTGATCACCGTCGACCTCCCCACCACCGACGAGCCCCTCTACCGCGCCTTCTTCACCGAGCTCGCCCACCTCTCCGATCGTCCCATCGCCTCGTAGCGGCAGGGGAGTCCACCGCAGGCACGGCGGGCCGTTTCTCGCTGCATTCCGGCCGGTTCTGAACGGACGTCGGACGGTGCCCGTACTTGCCGACAGTTTCACTGCTGCGCGTCGCGCAGTCGGGAGAGGGAGGTCACCGGTCATGGCGCTCACGCTCTACGTCGACCCCGTGCGCTGGAGGGCGCATCAGGATGTGGTGACCCGGCAGTTCCCCGGGATGGTCCCGGTCGTCAGGGGCAACGGATTCGGCTTCGGCCACGAGGCGCTGGCCGAGGAGGCCAAGCGCCTGAAGGCGGACGTCATCGCCGTCGGTACGACCTACGAGGCAACCCGGATGAAGGACGTCTACAGCGGACGGGTTCTGGTCCTGTCGCCGTACTGGCGCGGTGAGCAGGCCCCCGCGCTGCCGGGGCGGGTGATCAGGTCGGTGTCCTGCGTCGAGAGCCTGCGCGGTCTGAGGGGAGCCCGTGTCGTCGTCGAGGTGGTGAGCAGCATGAAGTCGCCGGGCGTCAGTGTGCACGACCTGCACCTGCTGCGGTCCGCTCTCGAGGACGTCATTCTGGAGGGGTTCGCCATCCACCTGCCGCTGAACCGGATCGGCGGCCCGGACGCCGCCGGGGAGGTCATGGCGTGCATGGAGCAACTCCGCGCCGCGGGCCTGCCCTTGCACACCATGTTCGTCAGCCATCTGGAGGCCGGGGAACTCGACCAGGTGCAGAGGCAGTTCCCCCACACGCGCATCCGCGCCCGCATCGGGACCCAGCTGTGGCTGGGCGACCAGGAGGCCACTCAATTCCGCGCGTCGGTCCTGGAGGTCAGGCCGGTCGTGAAGGGAGAGCGCTTCGGTTTCCTGCAGGGCAAGGTGCCCTCCGACGGCTGTCTGGTGGTCGTCACGGGCGGTACCTCGCACGGGGTGGGCCTGGAAGCCCCGAAGGACCTGCACGGTGTGGTGCCCCGGGCCAAGAACGTGGCCCGCCTCGGTCTGGCCACCGCCAATCACCACCTCTCGCCCTTCGTCTGGGCGGGCAGGCGGCGCTGGTTCGCGGAGCCGCCGCACCTGCAGGTCTCCGTCCTCTTCGTGCCGCAGGACGTCCCGCGGCCGAAGGTGGGCAGCGAACTCGTGGCGCGCCTGGGGCACACCGTGACCCGCCCCGACCGGGTCGTCGACTGCTCGTCCCAGGCGTGGCCCGCTACGTCCGACCTCGCTACGACCGCGTCGGCCGACTTCGACCGAGCCTGTGAGGTGGTCTGAGATCGCGGGCCACGGCAGGCCATGGCCACGACGGGCCGAATGAACCCACCGAGGACGTCAGAGCCAGTGTGCCGGGGGACAACGCGCGGACCGACGCTCCCGGCCGCGCCCGTATCAAGGGGAGCCCCGTGACCGACCCCGACCGCTCCTGGCGGCAGATGCTGGCCGTACTCCTGCGCGGCGAGAACCTGAGCGCGGACGACACCCGCTGGGCCATGCGACAGGTGATGGACGATGCCGCAGAGCCGGCGCAGCTCGCCGGCTTCCTGGTTGCCCTGCGCGCGAAGGGCGAGTGCGCCGAGGAGGTCCACGGACTGCTCGACGCCCTGATGGAGCGCGTCATCCCGATTCCGGTGGACGGCTCCGACGTCGTGGACATCGTCGGTACGGGCGGAGACGGCGCGCACACCGTGTCCGCCAAGAGCGTCTGGACACCGCGGACTTCGGACTTGCCCGCAGCGGGCAGGACGCACTGCGCGGCGGCGACGCCGCGTACAATGCGCTCGCGGTCCACCGGGTCATCAACGGTGGGACCGGACCGGTCCGCGACGCCGTACTGGCCAACGCCGCCGGAGCTCTGGCCGCCCACCGGAACATGACAGAACTCGGCCTGCACGACGCGTTCGCCGCCGGTTTGCAGGAGGCCCGCCAGGCGATCGACTCCGGCGCGGCCGCCGGGACATTGGAGCGCTGGCTGGACCTCGCCCGCTCTCTCGCCCCATTGCGCTGACCGTCAGTTCCTCACCCCCGCACACCCCCGCCGCCGGACGACCGAGGCACGCCGCTCGGCAGAAGTCAGGGCGCCGGCGGCGGAGTGGGCCGGGCGGGGTCCTTGAGTTCGATCTCGACGAAGGCCAGCCATGCGCCGCCGGCGTTGACGACATCGTGCTCGGTGCCGGCGGGGCGGGCGTACGACTCTCCCGCCCGCAGCTGTGACTCGATCGCCGATCCGTCGGGTGACAGCGCGCTGATCCGGCCGTCGACCACCGGGACGACGACGTAGTCGTACGCGTGGACGTGGTGCCCGGTGCGGGTGCCCGGCTCGAAGTCCCAGCGGGTGACGCGTACCCGCTGGTCCTCGTGCTGCACGGTCGCGTGAGCCGTTGTCGTCATCGGCCTCTTCCTTGCTGGGTGTCCGTGGCGGCAGAGCCCGGGGCGGGTGTCCGTGCATGTGCCGGCGTACTAGCCGGTGTGCCGGCCGGGGTTTGGGTCGCGGGCAGCGGTCAGTGCGTGCTCGGCGTCCGCGAGGGCCTGTGCGCGGTCCGTCGACCGCCTCCAGGTACCCCGGGCCCTGAAGGGTAGGTCCCCGACCACGGTCACATCGTGCCCGCCCTCGATGAGCAGTGTCAGCGCGCGCTCCAGCATCGCCTTGGCCGTGGTGTCCATGCCGGTGACGCGTTCGAGGTCGAGGACGACCCCGCCCGGCGCGCCCACCCTCCGCTGCTCCAGGGCGAACAGCACCCGCTCGGCCGCGGTGAAGTCCAGCTTGCCCTGAGCCGCGATCAGGGCGATCCGCCCGCCGCTCGTGGTCGTCGAGAGCATCACGGTCGGGGCGCCCGGCGCGGCGTTGTGCATCAGGTGGAGCCCGAAGCGCTCGGACAGCTCCCGGAGCGCCGCGACGCCCCGGACGGGATTGCCGGCAGCGTCCAGCGGCGGGCTGTGGAGGGCGATCCCGAAGCGGGCCGGACTGACGGCGACCAGCCCTCCGGAGACTCCGCTCTTGGCCGGTAGTCCCACGTGCAGCATCCAGCTCCCGGCGGCGTCGTACATCCCGCACATGGCCATCACCGACAACACCTGAAGGGCCACCGGCTCGGGAACGACACGCTCTCCCGTCACCGGGTTCGTGCCCCCGTTGGCCAGCGTGGCTCCCATCACCGCCAGGTCGGTCACCGTGGCCCGGACCGAGCACTGCCGGAAGTAGGTGTCGACCGCCTGGACCGGATCACCCCGCAGCACGCCGGTACCGCGCATCAGATACGCCAGCGCCCGATTGCGGTGACCCGTCTCGACCTCGGAACGGTAGACGTCCTCGTCCACGTACAGGGTGCGGCCGGCGAACCGTCCGAGACACTCCAGGATCCGCGAGAACCGCTCGGCGGGGCCGGTGGCCGGGACCAGGGCCGTGACCGCGATGGCACCGGCATTGATCATCGGGTTCGCGGGCCGGCCCGTCACCGCGTCGAGGCTGATGGCGTTGAACGCCTCACCACTGGGCTCGGCTCCGACACTGCGCCCCACATCGTCGGGACCCAGCTCTGCCAGCGCGAGGGCGAGGACGAAGGGCTTCGTCAAGGACTGGAGCGTGAACGACACGCCGCACCGTCCGGCGCGGTAGCCGTGGCCTTCCATGCTCATCAGCGCCAGCCCGAAACAGTCACGGTCCGCGAAGGCCAGCTGCGGGATGTAGTCGGCGACCCGGCCGTCGGACAGGGACCCGTAGCGGCCGTGCAGCTCCGCCAGGGCCTCGGTGACGACGTCCACGCCGCTCCGGGGAGAACTCATGGCGCTCCCGGCTCCCGGGGAACCGGGCCCGCGAGCCCCGGTTCGGGCGGGGGAGGTGGCCCGGGCGCACGGAGGCCGGATCGTCGGATGGTGGTGCGTCCCATGACGTCTCCTGGCGGCGGGACCTCCATCCTTCCTCTCCGGAGGCTTCTCCGCAGCCCGGGAGGGCCGACCGGGCCCAGGGCCCGGCTTGCGTCCGCTCAGCCGTTCGAGGGACGCGGCTCGCACGACGCCTCGCCGTGCTTGCGGCCGCGACTGCGGTCACCAACCATGAACGGCCGGGAGACAACGGTGACGACAACGGAGACCGCGGCGATGGCGGCGATCGTGGGGCCGGCGGCGAGGTGCTGGGCGACGCCACCGGCGATCGCCGCACCGATGCCCTGCCACGTCATCCGCCCGGCGGATTCAACGCCCTGGACCTGGCCGCGGACGGGATCAGGGGTCAGCGCGAGCAGCTGTTCCTGCAGGGGCAGAGTGGCGGCGAATCCTGTGCCGGCGAGGAACACCGCCGCTGCCGCGACCAGAACGGGCGGGTCGATCGCGAACAGCAGGTAGGGGACGGCGAGCAGCAGTCGCAGGGGGAAGGCGTATCGGCGTCGCTGCCCGGCGGTGAGGAGGCGTCCGACGGTCAGGTCCCCGAGGAGCATGCCGGCCGATCCGGCGGCCAGGAGGGTGCCGGCGTGGTCCGGGTCGTAGGAGATGAACAGGGCCTCGCAGCCGACGATCAGGCCGTTGGGAACCCACAGGTTCACCAGCAGCGCCCGCCGCCCGGGGCGGGAGAAGAGCGCGGCGTTGGTCGTCCAGGTCTGGCGCAGTCCGGGGCGGCGGGTCAGCCGGATCGAGTGTTCCCGGACGGTCGTCGCCACCACGGCCAGACCGAGTCCGGTCAGGACCGCGGCGACCGCGAAGACCCCTTGCGGGCTCAGGTATCGCACAAGGACGGCGCCCAGGGCGTAGCCGAGGACGGCCATGCCACCCGAGGTGATGTTCATCAGGGAACGGGCCGGCGCGTAGGCGGAGGTCGGCACGACCTCGGCGAGCAGCCCCATCCGCGTGCCGGTCCCGAGGGACTGGAAGAACCCGAGCACCAGGAGCAGGGCGAACCGGGCGGCCAGTGGCAGCCCCGGTACGGCCTGCGAGGCAACACCCAGGAGGGAGAGGCACTGGAGCGCGACGAGGGTCCGGCGGGGTCGGCGGCCGTCCGCGACCGACATCAGCGTCAGCGCACCGAACACGGTCGCGAAGGTGGCGCCGTACATGCTGACGGCGGTCAGGAACGGGGAGCGGGTTTGCTGGTCGACCAGGGTGCCGAGCGCGAAGCCCGACACGGTGCTCGCGGCGACCGACAAGGTGAAGCTGACGTAGAGGCCGGCGAACTCGCCGTTGCGGAGCAGTGCGAGATAGCTGGTGGTGGCAGGCGCCGTGGGCGCGGAGGTGTCAGAAGGCATGAAAAAAGCCTCCGGGCGCGCGCACTGGGCGCCGCCGAAGGCCAACACGGTCATTCTAGCAGCCGGCACCGGCCGGCCTGCCGGATCCGGGGTGAGTCGGACGGCCGGACGGCCCGCGGAGCGTACTCCGCGGGCGCGCACGTACACGCCCGGTGTGGTGGGATCAGCCGCGCCGCAGGAACATCACGACAGCGACGACGATCACGATAAGCACGACGGTACCGAGACCTATGTACATGCGAGATTCCTCTTCCCTGTGACGAACGATGGGCCGCAGCCGCCCTTGCCGGCCGCCGCGTTGCCCCTGTTGACCGGATACCCCGCTTTCCCCGCTTAAACGTTGGGCTGTCGTTCCCGGCGGATCCGGAGACACTGGTCGACGAGCCGGCCGGCGGTACTCGGATGCCCGTTCACACCCCTTGGGCACCCGGTTCATACCTCCGGGTGAGGGGGACGGCCTTCGGGCAGTCCAACGGCCGGACTTCTCCAACGTGACCTGCACGACGGCGGGTCGTCGGCGGACAGTGGCGCTGTCTCCTGCAGGGGGTGCGTGGTGCAGTACACAGCGTCGCCGTGGCGGCGCCTGCAGTACCGGTTCGACAACCTCGTGTCCCGCAGCACCCACCCTTCTCGCCCTCAACGCGCTCACACCCGGAACCGGCGACGCCATCGTGGTCGCCGCGGTCCACGACCGGTTGCGCGCGCAGGCCGCGACGGGTCCGACGTACGGGGTCCGGATCAACCCCGACAAGCGACAACGCGTGCGCTTCACGCCGGACGACTGGGTGATCCTGCTCGCGGAGAGCTGATGGAGCTGGGATTCGCCGGAACCGCCTGTCGTCACCAGCGTGACAACGGGCAGTTGGCGACGGGGTCAGCGGTACCCTGGCCGTCGTCCGGACTCCGGCGGTGGACCAGAGGTTGCTCGACAGGCGCCGTTGTACGACCTTCAGGGGGCGATCATGGGGATCGAGTTGCAACTGCACTCCGGGCGGCCTCCGGGGGGCAAGTCGTCCAGGACCACTGTTCTTCGACGGTCCCACGAGCACGGCGAAGCGTTGGCGCGGGCGCTGGGCCCGTACGACCCGACTGGTCCGGGCAAGCTGGCCTGGGTGGACCCCTACGGCGACACGCTGTTCAACGAGCAGGAGGCGGAGGTCGCGCTCCGGGAAGTCGCCGTCCTGTTGCAGGAGTGCGCAGACGGGCCTCAGAGGGCTGCCCTGCAGGACCTCGCGGAGCTGCTCGCGGTGTGTGCGGCAACGCCGGGCAGCTATCTGTGGTTCATCGGAGACTAGCTCCATCCGATCATTTCACGGCGGGGTCGGCCATGGGGTGCGCGAGTGGATGGTCAAGGTCGGGGTCGCACCGCGCAGCCCGCTGGCGCTGCTGGAGGAGACGGCGACGGCCGTGCGCGGACTGCTGCGCGGCGAGGAGGTGAGCGTCGACGGCCGGGAGGTCCGGCTGGACGCGGCGCGGCTGGTGCATCCGCCCGCGGCGGTGCCGCCGGTGGTGGCAGGGGTGGTCCGGCCACGTTCGCTGGAGCTCGCGGGGCGGGTCGCGGACGGCGCGATCATCGCGGAAGGGCATGGTCCCGCCGACCTGGTGGCCGCACTCGGGCACATGGAGAAA
Source organism: Streptomyces sp. H39-C1 (assembly GCF_027158125.1). NCBI lineage: Bacteria > Bacillati > Actinomycetota > Actinomycetes > Kitasatosporales > Streptomycetaceae > Streptomyces > Streptomyces sp. H39-C1. The sequence continues at coordinate 162,949 of NZ_JAPVLS010000003.1, read as the reverse complement.
GGGAGGCAGACCGATGCCCAGCAGAGTCTGACCGTGTTCGCGTTCCTCCGCGTCGAGGGCGATCCGGCACTGCTTCAGGCCACGGTCGGCCCGGCACTGGCGGGTCACGCCGAGTGGCTGGGCCGTCCGGTCGAGCAGGTGTTCGCCGCGACCGGCCCTGCCGCCGGGGCCGCCGCCCGGGTGCGTGGGCGGCGGGAGCCGACACGGTGGTGCTGCAGGCGGTCGGCCCCGAGCCGTTGCGGCAGGTGGAGGCGGCTGTCAGAGCGCTGCGCGCGGACGAGCCCGGCATAGCCGACCGGTCTAGTAAGAGATAGTCGACCGGTCGTACACTCGCTGTATGGGACGGACCAGCGACGCCAGGGAGAAGATCCTCGGTGCCGCGCAATCGCTCATCGAGCTGCGCGGCTACTCGGCCTTGGGCGTGGCCGAGATCTGCAAGACGGCCGGCGTGCCCAAGGGCAGTTTCTACTACTTCTTCGAATCCAAGGAAGCGCTCGCCCTGGCCGTGCTCGACGAGCACTGGGCCGGCCAGCAGGCGACCTGGACGCGCATCCTGAACAGCGCCGCAGAACCACTGCAACGGCTGCGCCGGCTCTTCGAGGAGACGGAGGCCGGCCAGCTCGCCGGGCAGCAGAGCTGCGGCACCGTCTCAGGCTGCCTGTTCGGCAATCTCACGCTGGAGATGAGCAACCAGACCGAGGCCATCCGCGCGCGACTGCAGGAGATCTTCGACGCTCAGGTCGGGATGGTCGCCTCGGTCATCGCCGAAGCTCTCGAGCGCAAGGAGGTCACCGTGATCGACACCCGGGAAGCCGCACGGTCGGTGGTCGCCCAGCTCGAGGGGCAGGTGCTGTTCGCCAAGCTCTACAACAACACCCACCGGCTCGGCCCCCTGTGGGCGAACTGCCTGGCCCTGCTCTGCGCCCGTGCGCCGCAGGAGTCCATGGCCGGCATCTGATGCCCGCGGCCGGAGGTGCCGGGGCGGGGGTCGGGGCGTGGCTCGCTGTCCGCCCGTGACGCCGTCACTGGCCGCGCCAGATGTTGTCGAAGGCCGCCTCTTCGACGCGGCGCCGTTGCCGTACGCCTTCCAGCTCCGTCGCCGCGCCGTGGACGGCGGCCAGCACCGTCACGACCGCGTCGTCGGTGAGGTCGGCGATCTCCTCGGTCGGCTTGTCCTGGATGCCCACGGCCGCCGCGAGGCCGGCGAGGACGGGCTCGCCCGACGTCCAGCGCTCGGCCGCGTGGCGACGGGCGGGTGAGTCGGTCAGTGCCGCCGGGCCGGTTCTGAGGGGAATCCAGTGGTGGCGCGGCCGGGCGACATCGCCTTCGGCCTCCAGGACAGCGCGGTAGGTCGTGGCGAGGCCACGGCCCCGGCGCCACAGCCAGTCCTCGACGGTCTCGTACGGCTCCTGAAGGGTGAGCGACGAGGCCGCATCGTCCAACAGGCGATCGTCCAAGGTCCGCTGCGGGCCGGGCAGGATGCGCTCCCCGTCCAAGGCGATGACCTCGGCGTCGACAAGGTCGATCAGCTCGGCTCCCGCGAGCGCCAGCGAAAGTTCGCCCTGCTCGACGGGACGGCTGGACGTGACGTCCATGGTGATGATCAACAGGTCCCGCGGAGTGGTCATGACGGGCTCCACATCAGAAGCATCGGTGGCTTCGCTGGCGGTACGTCGCCGGAGGGCCGGCCTGGCATCAGGGGCGAGAACGGCCCGCCGGCCGCTGCTGCGCTCCCTCACCCACCGAGTCTGCCCGGGTCCGCGCCGGTTTCACCGTTGCGAAAGTCTTACGGGGGCGGCATGTCGTACCAGCACCGGGTCGTGCGGGGAAACCGCTGCGCAATGCGGCGGCGCCCGAGCCAGGCCCGTCACCGTGTGGCGTCTGTCCGGCCCGGGTCGTTGGGGTGAGGCTCGAGCGCGGTGACGGTGAGAGTCATCCACGGGCGCAGGGGCAGAGTGCCGAGCACCTTCTCGTGGAGCTCGTCCTCGTCGGCGGCCCGCCAGATCCCGACGCTGCGCAGCTCGCCGACCGGGCGCCACAGCCGCGCCAGGTTGCCGGTGGCGGCCAGTTCCCGGGCGCGAACGGCCTCGGCGGCGCGCCGCCGGTCGACCTCGTCCTGACCGGTGCCCTCGGGGATGGTGGTGGTGATCTCGACGAGGAACTTTCGCATGTCCATGTCCATGTCCTCCGTCAGCCACCAGGGCACCGCCATAACCGGCGGCCTCCCTGCTGGGAGGCCTGGACTCCCACCGGCGTAGCATGACGGGCATGGAGCTGCGCCAATTGCGGTACTTCCTAGCGTTCGCCGAGGAGCTGAACTTCGGCCGGGCCGCCGAGCGTCTGCTGATCGCCGGCCCCTCCCTGTCGCAGCAGATCAAGACCCTCGAACGGGACCTGGGGGTGCGGCTGTTCGACCGCGACCGCCGCTCGGTGTCCCTCACCCCGGCCGGTTCGGCCCTGCTCCCGCACACCCGCGCCCTGCTGGAACGCGCGCCACGGACCTCCAGCGGCGCGCAGGTCAGCTGTCCGGCTCCGAACCGGTACGGCTCGGCTACGTCAACTGGCTCCCGCCCGATCTGACCGGCCGTGCCGCCGCGGTGGCCCAGCTCCACATCGACGCGTGGATCGCGCCGTCGCACACCCAGGCCGCCCGGGTCGCCGACGGCAGTCTGGATCTCGCGGTGTGCTGGGTGCGAACCGATGACCTCGAACAACGTGGCCTGAGCGCCCGGCTCATCGGCGCCGACCGGCTCTACGCCGTCGCAACCGGTGACGACACGAGCACCGTGGACGCCCGTGACACCGTCGTCCTCCTCGACGACGACATGACCGCCTGGTGGTCCTGGAACATCTATGCCGAGCTACTGGCCCGGGACACCGGGGCCCGTGCGGTGCGCATCTCCGACGGCGGCATCACCGGGCCCGCGTTCTTCGACCACGTCCGCCGCAGCGGCCGTCCGGTCATCAACTGCCCCAAGGGCCAGACCACCGCGCTGCCGCCCGACCTGGTCCAACGCCCGGTCGTCACCCCGGAGATCTACTGGACCTGGTCCCTGGTCCGGCGCGAGCGCGAGGACCGCCCCGCGGTTCTCGCCCTCATCGACGCCCTCTGCGACGGCGTGGGCGACCTCGGCATCCGCACCGAGGACGCCTGGCTGCCCGAGGGAGACCCGCACCGGCATCAGGGCGTGTTGCGAAAGTAGCGCCGTTCGCCCCGTGGGCCAGGCGGGACTTTCGCAACACGCCCTAGTCGCGCCTCTGAGCGCCTCGGCTTCGCGGGAGCTGTCCCTCCTGACATGCGCTGGAAGGCTGCGCCTATCAGGAGGGAGAAAACCGGTCCTGGCCTGGGCCGCGTGGACCTTTGACTCCTTCTCGCCGACCCACCTACGCTCCAAATAGTCGACCGGTCGGCTAGTACGATCGGGTCGAGGAATCCCACCTCATCGCGGAGAAGGTCATCATGAGCACGCACGACCAGAAGGTCGCAGTCATCACCGGCGCCTCGCCGGGCATCGGTGCCGGACTCGTCGACGCCTACCGCAAGCTCGGCTACGCCGTCGTCGCCACCTCGCGCACGATCGCTCCCTCCACCGACGCTGGCATTTTGAGCGTCCAGGGCGACATCGCCGACACCGCCACCGCAGAACGCGTCATCGCCGCCGGTGTCGAGCGGTTCGGCCGCATCGACACCCTCGTCAACAACGCCGGGCTGTTCACGGCCAAGCCCTTCACCGAATACACCCAGGAGGACTACGCCGCCGTGACCGGTGTGAACCTCGTCGGCTTCTTCCGCATCACCCAGCTGGCCGTCGAGCACATGCTCGTCCAGGGAAGCGGCCACATCGTCAACATCACCACCAGCCTGGTCGACAACGCCGACGCCAACGTGCCTTCCGTGCTCGCCTCGCTGACCAAGGGCGGCCTGCAGTCCGCCACCAAGTCCCTCGCCATCGAGTACGCGACGCGCAACATCCGTGCCAACGCCGTCTCACCGGGCACCATCAGGACCTCCATGCACCCGGAGGAGTCCTATGCGGGCCTCGCCGCGCTGCAGCCGGTCGGCCGGCTGGGCGAGCCGGGCGACATCGTCGACGCGGTGATCTACTTGGAGAACGCCCCGTTCGTCACCGGCGAGATCCTCCACGTCGACGGCGGCGTCAGCGCCGGCCACTGACTCGCTTCCCTCGAGAGGAGAGCCCTGATGAACAGCACGACAGAGAGTGAAGCGATCCTGCGCGGCGTCCTCGACCGGTGGAAGGACGCCGTCGACCGGCACGAACCGCAGCAGGTCGCCGCCCAGTTCACCGACGACGCGATCTTCCAGGGGCTGCACCCCTACAGCGTCGGAAGGCCGGGCATCGCCGACTACTACGAGTCCCAGCCCATCGGGATGACGGCCGCCTACCGGATTCTTGAGAGCAGACACCCCGCCGACGACCTCGTCCTCGGTTACCTGAGTGTCGACTTCGCGTTCACCGACCGGGCCACCATCAGCGTCAACCTCGGTGTCCTGGTGAAGCGCTCGGAGGAGGGCTGGCTCATCAGCCACTACCAGGTCTCCCGGCTCGACTAGGACCTGTCCGCTTCCTCTGCGGGCCGTGTCATGGCGGAGATGGCCGGACGGCTCAGCGAATCTCGTTGATGCGGATCAGGTTGCCCGCAGGATCACGGATCGCGCAGTCGCGCACGCCGTACGGCTGCTCGGTGGGCTCCTGGATGATCTCGGCGCCGGCCTGCAGCCGCTCGAAGGTGGCGTCGAGGTCGGGGGTGGCCAGCGTGATGATGGCGTAGGTGCCCTTGGTCATCATCTCGGTGATGGTGCGCCGCTCGTCGTCGGTGATGCCCGGGTCGGCGGCCGGTGGGTGCAGCACGATGGACGTACCGGGCTGGCCGACCGGGCCGACCGTGATCCAGCGCATCCCGGAGTATCCGACATCGTTGCGGACCTCGAAGCCGAGGAGGTCGCGATAGAACGCCAGGGACGCGTCCGGGTCGTCGTGCGGGAGGAAGCTCGAGTGAATCGTGATGTCCATGGCAGTCACGCTAGCTGCGGTCCGCGGAGCCCGCTTCCCGATTCCGGATGGGCCGGGTCACCTGCTTCACCACGCACGACGGCATCCCCGCCGTCGCGCGCGCCGCATCGCGCCGGTAGGTGCTGGGCGGCACACCGACCAACTCGGTGAACCGCGTGCTGAAGGTGCCCAGCGACGAGCAGCCGACCGCGAAACAGACCTCGGTGACACTGAGGTCGCCCCGCCGCAGCAGCGCCATCGCCCGCTCGATACGCCGCGTCATCAGATAGGAGTAGGGAGACTCGCCGTAGGCGAGCCGGAACTCGCGGCTGAGGTGCCCGGCCGACAGGTTCACGCCGCGGGCGAGCGCCAGGACGTCCAGCGGCTGCGCGTACTCGCGGTCGATCCGGTCACGGACGCGGCGCAGCAGCGCGAGGTCGCGCAGCCGCTGCGCCGCGGTGGGTCTGCTGGTCACATGAACGATCGTGCCACAGACCACGTGTCCGCGAGGGCCCCGGTCAGGCCCCGATGTACGCCGCGAGGTGCTCGCCGGTGAGGGTGGAGCGGGCGGCCACGAGGTCGGCCGGTGTGCCCTCGAAGACGATCCGGCCGCCGTCGTGCCCGGCGCCCGGGCCGAGGTCGACGATCCAGTCGGCGTGCGCCATGACCGCCTGGTGGTGCTCGACGACGATGACCGACTTACCGGAGTCGACGAGACGGTCGAGCAGGCCGAGCAGCTGCTCCACGTCGGCGAGGTGCAGGCCGGTGGTCGGCTCGTCGAGGACGTAGACACCACCCTTCTCCGCCATGTGGGTGGCCAGCTTGAGCCGCTGCCGCTCGCCGCCGGACAGCGTGGTGAGCGGCTGCCCCAGGCTGAGATAGCCCAGCCCGACATCGGAGAGCCGGTCGAGGATCCGGTGCGCGGCGGGGGTGTGCGCCTCGCCGGAGCCGAAGAACTCCTCGGCCTCGGTCACCGGCATCGCCAGCACCTCGCTGATGTCGCGGCCGCCGAGGTGGTACTCGAGCACCGACGCCTGGTACCGCTTGCCCTCGCACTCCTCACAGGTGGTGGCGACACCGGCCATCATCGCCAGGTCGGTGTAGATGACACCGGCACCGTTGCAGCCGGGGCAGGCGCCCTCGGAGTTGGCGCTGAACAGGGCCGGCTTCACGCCGTTGGCCTTGGCGAACGCCGAGCGGATCGGGTCGAGCAGCCCGGTGTACGTCGCCGGATTGCTGCGTCGCGAGCCGCGGATCGCGCCCTGGCCGATCGCCACCACACCCTCACCGGCCGGGATCGACCCGTGCACGAGCGAGCTCTTGCCGGAGCCGGCGACGCCGGTGACGACGACCAGCACCCCGAGCGGGATGTCGACGTCGACCTTCCGCAGGTTGTTCGCCGTCGCGCCGCGGATCTCCAGCGTGCCGGTGGGCTTCCGCACCGACTCCCGGAGGGCGGCCCGGTCGTCGAAATGCCGGCCGGTGATGGTGCCGCTGGTGCGCAGCCCCTCGACGGTGCCCTCGAAGCAGACGGTGCCGCCCGCCGTACCGGCGCCGGGGCCGAGGTCGACGACGTGGTCGGCGACCACGATCGTCTCCGGCTTGTGCTCCACGACGAGCACCGTGTTGCCCTTGTCCCGCAGCCGCAGCAGCAGGTCGTTCATCCGCTGGATGTCATGGGGGTGCAGGCCCGCGGTGGGCTCGTCGAAGACGTACGTGGTGTCGGTGAGCGAGGAGCCGAGGTGGCGGATCATCTTGACGCGCTGCGCCTCGCCGCCCGACAGGGTGCCCGCCGGCCGGTCGAGCGCGAGATAGCCGAGGCCGATCTCCACGAACGAGTCGAGGGTCTGCCCCAGCGCGGTGAGCAGCGGCGCCACCGACGGCTCCTTGAGGCCGCGGACCCATTCGGCCAGGTCGCTGATCTGCATCGCGCAGGCGTCGGCGATGCTGATCCGCTTGATCTTCGACGACCGGGCCCCTTCGCTCAGCCGGGTGCCGTCGCACTCGGGGCAGACGGTGAACGTGACCGCCCGGTCCACGAACGCCCGGATGTGCGGTTGCAGCGCTTCCTTGTCCTTGGACAGGAACGACTTCTGGATCTTGGGGATCAGCCCCTCGTAGGTGAGGTTGACGCCCTCGACCTTCACCTTGATCGGCTCCCGGTAGAGGAAGTCCTGCATCTCCTTCTTGGTGAACTTGCGGATCGGCTTGTTCGGGTCGAGGAGGCCCGACTCGGCATAGACCCGCACGGTCCAGAAGCTGTCGGACTTCCAGCCGGGGATGGTGAACGCGCCCTCGGCGATCGACTTGGAGTCGTCGTAGAGCTGGGTCAGGTCGATGTCGGAGACGCTGCCCCGGCCCTCGCAGCGGGTACACATGCCGCCGGTGCGGTTGAAGGTTGCCTTCACGGCCTTCTTGGCACCGCGCTCGACGGTGATGGCACCGCTGGCCCGGACCGAGGGGACGTTGAAGGCGTACGCGCTGGGCGGGCCGATGTGCGGCTTCCCGAGCCGGCTGAAGAGGATGCGCAGCATCGCGTTGGCGTCGGTGGCGGTGCCGACGGTGGAACGGGGGTCGGCCCCCATCCGCTGCTGGTCGACGATGATCGCGGTGGTCAGCCCGTCGAGGACGTCGACCTCCGGCCGTGCCAGCGTCGGCATGAAGCCCTGTACGAAGGCGCTGTAGGTCTCGTTGATCAGCCGCTGCGACTCCGCGGCGATCGTGTTGAACACCAGCGAGCTCTTGCCCGAGCCGGAGACACCGGTGAACACCGTCAGCCGGCGCTTCGGGATCTCGATGCTGACGTCCTTGAGGTTGTTCACGCGCGCACCGTGCACGCGGATCAGGTCGTGGCTGTCGGCGACGTGCGGCGCAGGCGACTGCTTGTCCGTCCTCTTGGCCATGCTGTTCGTGTCTCCATCTGTGAGGCGGGCCGCTCTCGCGGTCTCCGTCGGCGTCGCCTGGCTCGATCCGACCAGCCCGGCCGGGGGCGCAAGTACCCAAGTATCCACGCCCCCGTGGCTCGTGGAGCCGGAACTCAGCTGTCCTGGAGCAGCCCGAGGACGTTGCCGTCGGGGTCGGTGAAGGTGGCCACGAGGCGGCCGCCACCGACGTCGTGCGCGGCCTCCTTCACGGTGGCACCCGCGGCGGTCACCTCGGCCAGCTTCGCCTCGATGTCCTCCACGTGCCAGTAGGACACCGGTGCGGTCGCGGCCTGCGGCCCGCCGCCCGGCACGAGACCGATGTGCTGGCCCGCCGCCTCGAAGCCGACGTAGTAGGGCGCGTCGGAGGTCGGCTCCACACCGAGCAGCGCGGCGTAGACCGCCTTGGCCTTCGCCAGGTCGGACACGGGGTGCAGCACGGTCTTGATTCCCTGAGTGGAAGAGTCGGTCATCGTCGCTCCTGAAGCCGTGGGTCACAGTGACCCGGGATGTGTCGGGCAAGGGGGACGGACGGGAAGCCCCGGCATCGCCCTTGACCGTCACCCTAGGTGGCCTCGTTGACCGGCGCTTCTCGATTCCTGATCGGTCCGGTCAGCCTGTTTCGTCACGCCCCGGGGGCTTCAGACGGGGAGGGCGGCGAGCCAGTCGGTCAGGAGCCGGTTGATCTCGGCGGGGCGCTCCTGCTGGATCCAGTGGCCGCAGTCGTCGAGGATGTGCGAGGAGAGCAGGCCGGGCAGCGTGGTGGGATACGCCTTGATCGCCTCGCTCATCCAGGTGGTGGAGGCGTCCAGGCCGCCTCCGGCGAACAGCGACGGCTGGGTGATGGGCGCGCCGTCGAAGGAGGCGAGGTCCTTCCAGTCCCGGTCCATGTTCCGGTAGCGGTTGAGCGCTCCCGTCATGCCGGTCCGCTCGAATTCCCCCGCGTACACGTCGAGGTCCCGCTCGCTGAGCCAGCCGGGCCGCGATCCGGCCGGAAACCGGTCTCGGAGCGTCCCACCGGGGTGGACGAAGTGCGGGTCCGGCGCGTCGGGCGCGGGCATGGTGTCGGCGGACATGGCGGCGTAGAAGCCGGTGAGCCAGCCGCGCACGTCGGGCTCGATCTCGGCTTCGGCACGCCCGGCCTGCTGGAAGTAGGAGACGTAGAACTCCTCGCTCCCACCCATCTGCGCGAAGATTGCGTCACCAGCATGCCGAGAACGGCGCGGCCGAAGCGAGGGTTGTTGCCACTTCGGCAAATCGACGTTCGGGTGTGTGCCTCCGGGCGCGTCAGCCGCTGGTCAGTTGATCAGTTCCTCGCCTCGCGAACTGATGACCTCAACGGAGCCCCGGCGACACGCCGTGTCCGGGGCAGATGATGGCCCGGCCCTGGCGGGGGCCTCAGGCTGTGCCACATGAGCACGCAGAGTGGGCACGCGGGTTGGGACATCAGGAGGGCCGGCCCGGATGAGGCCGAGCACCGGCTGCTCCTGCTCCCAAGTGGGTTGTGCACCACGGAGTTCTACGCGGATGTGATGGCGGACCCCGGGATGGCGGAGGCCGGCCTCGGCATGGTCGCGGTGACGCTGCCGGGGTTCGGGCGCACCCCGCCGCCGAAGGACCTCGCGATGGAGAACTACGCGCGGCTGATGGGGGAGTTCGCCGCCGAGGCCGGCTGTGATGTGCTGGTCGGACACAGCCTGGGGGCGAACGTGGCCATCGAGATGGTGGCGGCCGGGGTGTTCGCCGGGCCGGTGGTGCTGCTGTCACCGACGTTCTCCAGCGGCGACGAGGCGACGTTCATCCGGATGATGGATCGGCTGGGCCGGGTGCCGGGGGTGCGGACGCTGCTGTGGGCCGCGATGGTGAAGCTGCTGCCGAGGGCGATGAAGAGCGAGTTCGCCCCGGACCGTGCGGAGGCATTGGCGGCCGCCATGGGCAGGAACGATCCGGGCTTCTGCCGTCGGATCGTGCGGAGCTATTTCGCGTACCTGGACCGGCACGGGTCCCTGGTGGCCCGTCTGTGCGACTCAGGGGCGTCGGCGTGGGTCGTACGAGGTGACCGCGACGACATCGGGCTCACGGACGAGGAGCTCCGGGGGCTTCGAGCCTGCCCCCGGATCACGATGGTCACGGTGCCGGACGCGGGGCACATGGCGCTGGTGGAACAGCCCGCGCGTATCGCCGAGGTGATCGTCGAGGCGGCCGGGGCGGCCCCGGGACGGCGGTGATCCCGCTGTCACGGTGCGGTGAGGTGGGTGTCGAGGTGGCCGGGTCGCCGCGGGGACGCCTGGGTGGCGCCCGCCGCGGCGAACCGATGTCAGGTCAGCCGTCGATGCGGTGCTGGGTCCAGAACGAGGTCAGGTCCGTGGCGGTGGCCGCCTGGGCGGCCGCCTTGAACTCGGCCGTGGTCGAGACGCCGTACCAGTGCGACGTGGCGTAGTCCTTGAGGAGCTTGCTCATGACGCTGTCGCCGAGGGTGCGCCGCAGGTCGTGCAGGGCGCACTTGCCGTAGCCGTAGACGACGGTGGAGTACCGGGACGAATGGGCGTCCCAGTAGGCCATCGAGTTGGTGATCTTCTCCGCCGTCGAGGCCCAGGAGACGCTGTTCCAGCAGTTCGTGCCGGTCAGGTTCTGTGCCAGGTCGGTGGCGTAGTCGGTGAACGCCTCATCCAGCCAGGGGCTGTTGTACTCGTCGTCGCCGACGATGCCGTAGAACCACTGGTGGCCGATCTCGTGGGTGAGCGCGGTGGTGCTGACCAGGTCGAGGACGAACCCGGGGTACTCCATGCCGCCGAACCAGAAGTTGTTGTCGATCACCGCGTCCAGCTCGCCGTACGGGTAGGCGCCGAACCGGCCCGCGTGGGCGTCCACGGCGTTCTTCGCGGTGGTGAGCATCGACTGCGAGTTGGCCGAGCTGATGCCGGAGACGGAGTAGATGTTGATCGGGGTGCCGGCGGCGGAGGTGCCGGAGATCTTGCTGAACGGGCCCGCCGCCCAGGCGAAGTCACGGACCTTGGACGCGGTCGCCGTGGTGATAGTGCGCCCGCTCGAACCGGGGGTGTCGACCGAGGCGCCGGTGGCCGGTGCCAGCAGGGTGCTCGGGTGGTCCAGGGTCACCTTGAAGTCCGCGGCCAGCGAGTAGAACGACTCCCCGTTGTTGGTGTACGGGTCCAGGTGCCAGCCGGCTCCGTCCTTGACCGCGAGTACGGGCAGGGCGTTGCCGATCATGTTGAAGGCACCGTCGTGCCCGAAACGGTCGGCGCCGCTGGGCACGGTGATGCCCAGGTCGAAGCCGATCGTGGCGGTCTGACCCTGGGTCAGGGGCGCCGGCAGGTCGATCTTGAGGGCCGTGCAGGCCACCGAGAGCGCGCCGGCGGTGCCACCGGTGACGTTGCTGACCGTGATCGGCATGGCGGAGCAGGTGCCGTGGTAGTTGTCCCACAGCCTCAGGTACGCCTCGCTCAACGCAGTGGAGGAGGCGTTGGTGAAGGTCGCGCTCTCGTGACCGGTCCAGACGGTGCCGCTCGTGTTGCTGCTCAGGCTGACGGTGTACGAGGGCGAGGCCGGGGTGCGGGTGGAGTCCGCGGGCGGGGTGGTGCCGCCGGAGGTGTCGAGGGCGACGTCGTCGACGACGAAGCTCGTCTGGAGGCTGGAGTCCTCCGTGCCGGTGAAGGCGACGCTCACGGTCTGGCCCGCGAACGCCGACACGTCGAAGGACTTCTGCGCGTAGCCGGTGTTCTTGTCGAGGTTCGAGTACGTCGCCAGCGTCGTGGTGCCGATCTTCGCCGTCAGCTTGTCGTACTTGGTGGACGAGGTCGTCTCGGCGGTGTCGATGTGCAGCCAGAAGGTGAGGGTGGCGGTGCTGCATCCGGCAGGGATCGTGACGCTCTGGGAGAGGGTGTCGGTGTGTGTACTGCCGACACCGTTCAGCCAGGCGAAGTGGGTGCCGCCGTGGGCGGTCTCGCCGGCGCGGTTGGTGATCACGCTGGTCTGCGACTGGGTCCAGGGCGAAGTACCGCTTTCGAAGCCGCCGTTGGTGACCACCTGGGCCGGAGTGCAGGCGGCGGCCGGCTGAGCCGTGGGCGGCGCGGCGGCTGCCGGCGTGGCGGGGAACGAAGCGGCGGCCAACGCGGCGACGGCGAATGCGGTCGCGGTGAGGGCCTTGTGGGGGGAGGGTCTCACACGAAACTCCTTTGAGGCGGCCGGGATTCCGGCCTGCTCGGTGGCCGCCCGGCCGGCTTGGGTTCGCCGGAGGGAAGCCGCGGGCTGTGCGCAGAGCTTGCACCATCGCTGAGATGGGATTGCGGCTGTCACCTCTGGGGTCAGGACGACAACTGCGGGAATCTTGGCAGATGTGACCGGAGCATGCCATCAGGCGTAGGTAAAGTGTTGGTGCTCCCGACGCGTCTCGGCCGTCTTCTTGGCGCCCGGTTACGGGTTCCGGCCGCGTCCCCGCGTCCCCGTGTCCCCGCTGCGCCGGTGGAACGGACGAACTCGGCCTAGCTCACCGGAGGCTGGGACTGGGGCTGGGGCCGACGTGTCTCGCCGGGATGCAGCCTGGAGAAGCCGTTGATGCTTCCGGGGGCGAAGTGGGGGTGGTGGGACGCGGTGTGTTCGATGACCAGGATGGCCGCGTCGTCGAGGGGGTTACCGCCGACGTGGCTGAGCAGATCGCGATGGATGCGGTCCAACAGTGCGTCGGGGCTGCCGGCGGGGAAGGAGGCGACGCGTTCGGCGAGCGGATAGAACGCTCCGGCCGGTGAGCGGGCCTCGATCACCCCGTCGGTGTACAGGACGAGGATGTCGCCGGCCTCGAAGGTCAAGGGGTCGGTGGGGTGGACCGGGACCGGCGGTTCGCACATGCCCAGCGGGGGTGCTGAGTGGCGGGCGTACATCGCGGTGACCTGCCCGCCGTGCAGCAGCAGCGGCGGGGGATGCCCGCAGTTGATCATCTCGCCCTGCGGTCCTTCGTCGGGGATCTCCAGGACCAGGCAGGTGATGAAGTGCTCGCCGGGATCGTGCTCGGTGTCCGCGACGTCGTCCACGTTGCGGTACACGCTGTCCTCGAGGACGGCCACCAGCTCGGGCAGGGTGCCGTAGCGGTGGGCTCCCTCACGGAAGGCACCGAGCACCAGTGACGCCTCACCGATGGCGGCCAGACCGCTGCCTCGGACATCGCCGATCACCACCCGGGTCGCGGCATGTCCGGCGCGGGCGACGGCGAACAGGTCGCCCCCGATCTCCGTCTCCTCCTCGGCGGACAGATACAGCCACGCGATCCGCAAGGGCCCGACCCGGCGTGGCGGGGGCCGCAGGAGAACCCGCTGCGCTGTCTCCGCCACCGAGCGCGCCTGGACCAGCGCACGTTCCTGCCGCTCGCGAATGTGGCGGAGGAAGACCACCAGGGTGGAAAGGGCCGTCAGGGCGATGAGCTGGGCGATGTGGTTCGTAGTGGTCAGTCCGCCGTGGAACACGGCGATGACGATCTGAGCGGCCACCGCGAGGACCCCGGCCACCGCGGTGAGCCGGGCCCCGGCCAGGGAGGCGGTGAGGGCGGGGGCGATCACCAGCAGCGGGCCCAGATGGACTTCCGTCGGAGCCTGGAGGTCCACCACGGTGATCACGAAGATCAGCGCGAGTGGAATCGCCACCAGGCAGCGGCTCCATGGCTCCACCAGCAGGCGGTTCCCCGACCAGTGCCGGACACCCATGCATCCATTATCGGTGGCCCTCGGATCGGCGCATGGGGACTGCCTCGGCCGTCCGGGACCGGACCGCCTGAGGCACCTGGGACCGGGCTCCGGCCCCGGCTCCGGCCCCGGCCCCGGCTGAGAAGGGTAAGGGTCAGGGGCCGGGTCAGGTGGTCGCCACCAGCAGCTCCTCCCCGCTCGACGTGTGAAGGCCGTCTTCCCGGCCGGCGAAGTACCGCTGGTTGAGCTGGGACGCCGACACGTGCCGGGCTTCGGTGAATCCGGAGTCATGGGCCAGCGCCAGCATTTCCTGCGGCGCGTAGAAGCTGAGGAACGGCGTCCCGGCAGCTCTGGCCCCGTTCACCGCAACCTGGAGTCCTGGGCGGTTCTCCTCTTCGAGGAGCTCCAGGGGCAGTTGGAACGTCATGGCCAGCGTGGAGCCCGGGGCGAGCGACGCGAGCCGGCGCAGCGTGGCCGCGTTCGCCTCCTTCGTCAGGTACAGGGCGACTCCGGTGGAGGCGACCACCGCGGGTTGGTCCGGGTCGAATCCGGCGGCTGTCAGCCGGTCCCACCATGACCCGCCCGCCTCGAAGTCGAACGGCACGAGTCGCAGCCAGTCCGGGACGCCGAAGCCGAGCTCGGTCAGACGTCGGCGCTTCCAGGCCTGGGGCTCGGGCCGGTCGACCTCGAACACCCGCAAGCGGGAGGCTATCTCCGGCCGGCGCTGGGCGAAGGTGTCCAGGCCGGCACCCAGGACGATGTACTGCCCGACGCCGTTGCCGGCCTGCTCGACGACCAGATCCTCGATGAAGCGGGCCCGGGCCACGATCGACGCCCGGAACCAGCTGGTCGCGTCGGCGTCCATGTCCCCGCGGTGGCGCCACCCGTCTCCGGGGTCGGCCAACTGCAGGCCGATCTCGTCCTCCAGGACATGAGGCGGCGGATCGACCTGGACGTGCAGGGCCCGCCACAAAGCCACCCGCACTGCCGTGCTGTCCGGCGCCGCCGTCTGTTCGTCAGCCATGACGCACTCCCGCTCCGTGTCCCATGATCACTGCTGGGCCGGGGCCTGGAGGCTCCACAGGCGCCCGTCGGGGTCGCGGACGGTCATCTCCCTGGTCCCGAAGTGGGTGTCCTCGAACGGGGTGACCACCTCGACACCGGGGGCGGGCTGGAACGCCTCCGCGTCGGGCACCTTCAGCACGAGCCGCGTCTCGGGCTCCTTGTCCTGGGGGACCTCGGCGATGAACAGGTAGGGACCGTCGCCGTTGCGCAGCTGGCCGGAGTTGTGATCCGTCTCGAAGTCCAACTCGTAGCCCAGTTCCTGGAAGAACTTCGCCGACCTGCCCCAGTTGTGGGTCTCGATGAACACGGCTTCGATGCCTTCGGTCGTCATGTCAGCTCTCCTTGTCGGGCGGTCGCTCTTGCCGTGGATCGGGGCCATCGAGGTAGGCGCGCAGTGCCTCGGCCACCAGCGCCGACAGCGACAGCTCCGACTCGATGGCGCGGTGCTTGACCTGCTTGATCAACCCGATGGGCAGGTACACGTTGAACTGCTTCACATCCTTGTCTCCCACATGAGTATGCTAGCAAGCTAGGTCACTGAATTGCCAGCACCGCCGATACGAGACATCCCGGAACCGCGCCCGTGCGGTTCGTCAGGACAGTGGCGTCTTCGAGGTCTCCGTGGCCGCCACGTCCTCGTCCGGGTCGTGCTGCAGGCCGCGCTGCAGACCCAGGATGGCGACGACTGCCGCGACGGCCATGATCCCGGACATGGAGTAGAGGACCGTGCGAATGGAGTAGGCGAAGTCCAGACGGATGAAGGCCGGGATGGTTCCGGTGCCCGGGCCCTGGGACTGCGAGTACTTCGTTGCTAGCGCCGTCGCCTGATCGTGCGGCGTGCCCTGCGCGACGAGGGAGGACGTGATGTGCGAGCGGAACTGGGAGACCTGGGTCGTGCCGAGGATGGCGAGGCCCAGGCTGGCGGCGTAGTTCCGCACGGTCTGCGTGATGCCGGTCGCCTCGCCGTACGAAAGGCGTGATGCGCGGTTCACCGCGTCCGTACTGGCCGGGCCGAGCATGAATCCCATGCCCGCGCCCCCCAGGACCACGCTCCACACCTGCGAGCCGAAGTGCAGGTCGACGACCTTTCCGGCCCACCAGTAGAAGCCGACAGCGGCCAGCACACACCCCAGGACCACCGGGCGCTTGGCGCCGCCCCGGTCCAGCATCCGCCCGCCGAGCTGTGCGGCGACCGCGAAGCCGAGGAAGAAGTAGAGCAGGTACAGACCCGTCTGCTGCGACGACTCTCCCAGCGAGATCTGGGCGTACTCACTGGCGAAGAAGAACACCGGGACGAACACCAGCATCGAGATGCCCAGAACGAGGTTCTCCACCAGGAACGCCCGGATGCGGAAGATCCGCACCTGCATCAGCGGCGACTCGGTCCGACGCTCCACCTGGACGAAGATCACCAGCAGTGCGGCGCCACCGACGATGCACAGCCAGATGCCGGGATTGCCCCAACCCCAGATAGGCGCCTGCTGGAAGCCGAACACGCTCAGGGCCACACCGCTCGCGATCAGCACCAGGCCGCGGTAGTCCATCGGCGCCGGGCGGTGATCGGTCTGCGGGCGGGACCACAGGATCAGCAGGAGGGCGATCAGCGCCACCGGAATGTTGACCCAGAAGATCGCCCGCCAGGTCCATTCGGTGAGGTATCCGCCCAGGATCGGCCCGATGGCCGTCAGCCCGCCGGCGATGCCGAAGAACAACGCGAGCGCGCGCCCGCGCTCGCGCAGCGGGAACGTCTGGACGACGATCGCGAGCGCGGCAGGGAACATGATCGCTCCGCCCGCGCCCTGCAGGGCCCGGAAGACGACGATCCACGTCTGGGCCGCCCCGCCCTTCGGCGTGAGCCCGCACATGGCCGACGCACCGGCGAAGATGATCACGCCGAGCACGACCATCTTGCGGTGGCCCAGAGTGTCCGCCAGCCGGCCGCCGAAGGCGAACAGCGCCGCGAGGGAGAGCAGATAGGCGTTGACGGCCCATTGCACCCCGGTGCTGGTCAGCCCCAGTTCGCTCTGGATCTCGGGCACCGCGATGGACACGATGGTCTGGTCGATGAACGTCATCGCCACAGCGAAAATCATCGCTGTGAGAACGAGATTCTTGCTTCTGCCGCCGTTCGTGGCACCGGAAACAACCATGATCACCCCTCGGCTCAGTTTCCCATTGTGCGGTTTCCTCCCAGGTCGCGCCTGGCGGGCGCCGGCGCTCGGGTCGGGCGTGCGCCCCGCGGGGAATGTTGCGAAGGTGATCTTCGTCCGACCCCCATGGCCGGCCCGCCGCCCCGCCGCCACACCGGTCGGGAGACGGGATCCCGGCCGTTCTTGCATGGCCATGCGGGATGATGCATAATCTTCCTATGTCTAAGGTCCTCACCTCTCTCCCCGCCGGCGAGCGCGTCGGCATCGCCTTCTCGGGCGGCCTCGATACCTCGGTCGCGGTCGCGTGGATGCGCGACAGGGGCGCCGTCCCCTGCACCTATACCGCCGACATCGGTCAGTACGACGAGCCGGACATCGCCTCGGTGCCCGGTCGTGCGAAGACCTACGGTGCCGAGATCGCGCGCCTGGTCGACTGCCGCGCCGCGCTGGTCGAGGAGGGCCTGGCCGCGCTCACCTGCGGGGCGTTCCACATCCGCTCGGGCGGGCGTGCCTACTTCAACACCACGCCGCTGGGCCGCGCCGTCACGGGCACGCTCCTGGTCCGGGCGATGCTCGACGACAACGTGCAGATCTGGGGCGACGGCTCGACCTTCAAGGGCAATGACATCGAGCGGTTCTACCGCTACGGCCTGCTCGCCAACCCGCACCTGCGGATCTACAAGCCCTGGCTGGACGCGGACTTCGTGACCGAGCTCGGCGGTCGTAAGGAAATGTCGGAGTGGCTCGTCGCCCACGACCTGCCCTACCGCGACAGCACGGAGAAGGCGTACTCCACCGACGCCAACATCTGGGGTGCCACCCACGAGGCCAAGACGCTGGAGCACCTGGACACCGGTGTGGAGACCGTGGAGCCCATCATGGGCGTGCGGTTCTGGGACCCGACGGTCGAGATCGCCACCGAGGACGTGACGATCGGCTTCGACCAGGGCCGCCCGGTGACGGTCAACGGCAAGGAGTTCACCTCCGCTGTCGACCTGGTCATGGAGGCGAACGCCATCGGCGGCCGGCACGGCATGGGTATGTCGGACCAGATCGAGAACCGGATCATCGAGGCCAAGAGCCGCGGTATCTACGAGGCGCCCGGCATGGCGCTGCTGCACGCGGCGTACGAGCGCCTCGTGAACGCGATCCACAACGAGGACACCGTCGCCCAGTACCACAACGAGGGACGGCGCCTCGGCCGGCTGATGTACGAGGGCCGCTGGCTGGACCCGCAGGCGCTGATGGTGCGTGAGTCCCTGCAACGCTGGGTCGGCACGGCCGTCACCGGTGAGGTGACGCTGCGACTGCGGCGCGGTGAGGACTACTCGATCCTCAACACCACGGGACCGGCGTTCAGTTACCACCCGGACAAGCTGTCCATGGAGCGCACCGAGGACTCCGCGTTCGGCCCGGTGGACCGGATCGGCCAGCTCACCATGCGTAACCTCGACATCGCCGACTCGCGCGCCAAGCTGGAGCAGTACGCCGCGCTCGGTCTGATCGGTACGGCGAATCCCGCCATCGGTGCCGCCCAGGCGGCCGCGACCGGGCTGATCGGCAGCATGCCGGAGGGCGGCGCCGAGGCCATCGCCTCCCGCGGCGAGGTCTCCGACGACGACGAGATGCTGGACCGCGCCGCGATGGAGTTCGGCACGGACTAACCGGTCCGGTCGAGCGGAGGGCCGTCGAGCCGAAGGCTCGGCACGTGAGGGGCACGCACCACCGGACAGGCCGGCCAGGCGCCAAGGGCGTCGGGCCGGCCTGTCCCGTTGTGCGTGCCCTTGTGGCGAGGAAGGGTCGCAGGCGCTGGGCCTCAACCTCGGCGGCCCCGCCTGATCAGGCCGCCGCCAGTGCCTCGATCTCGACCCGGAATGCCGGATTCACCAGACCGCTGACCTGTACCAGCGAGCTGGCCGGCGGATTCTCCAGCGAGATGTACTCGTCACGCACCCGCCTCACAACGTCCAGGTCCGCGAGATCGGTCAAGAAGTACGTCAGCTTGACGAGCTGCTCCATATCGGCGCCGGCCGCAGCGAGAGCCGTCCTGAGGTTCTCGAAAACCTGCCGTACCTGGGCCTCCGGGTCGCCGTCCCCGACCAGTTGCCCCTTCCCGTCCAGCGGCACCTGACCGGAGATGACGACCATGCGCCCGCTGAAAGAGACGGCGTGGCTGTACCCGTTGACCGGTGGCAGACCGTCCGGTCGGAGATGGTGCTGCTGCATGGGATCCCCCTGGAGTCGACGTTGGGAGTCGCGCCCGGTCCAGGACCTGCCGACTCACACTTGGGAACGAACCTACTGGTCGGAGCGCCGCGCTGAGAAGGGCCGCCGGATGGTGGGGAAGTGGGGTTATCGGTAGTCCTCGGGGTGGCCCTGCATCCAGGTGTTGATCTTGTCGCGGGTGGCCAGGAGGAGGGCCTGGTGCTTCTTGAGGTTGGCGTAGGAGCGGTCCGTGCCCAGCGTGTCCCAGAGTTCCTTGGTCCGGGCGAGCGGTGCGGTGAAATGGCCGGGGCCCTGGGGGTCCGCCTTCATGGCCTTTTCCATGCGGGTGAGTTCGTCGTTCACGCGGCCCAGGAAGTAGGCGCAGTTCCCTGGCGTGCAGCCGTCCTGGAAGGTGGCTTGGAGTCCCGCGAAGGCGTCGCGAACCTTCTCGGCCTGTGGTTCCGATGAGGCGGTGCCCGGATCGGCCGGCTGCTGGGCCGGTGAATCCGGGGGAGTCGAGGTTGTCCCTGCACCGGTGCTGGTGGCCGCTGGTATGGGAGTTGCGGGCTTGTCAGGGCCGGCGGAGCAGGAGGCCAGGGCAAGCACGCTCAGGAGCAGCGCCACTGTGGCGGGGGTACGTCGGCGCCGGTACTGGGGCACGGGGTGTCCGTTCGTTGTGAGCTGGTCCGCTCTTGCGGGCGGTCTCGTGCTCGGTTCGCGTCGCGGGAGGTGACGTCACCGTCGTTCCAGGGGCGCAGGAGCAGGCCGGGTGCGGATGCGGTGGCATCCGTCCGCAACGTGGTCATCGAGCTGCCCCCTGAGTGAAATGATCACTCATTTGACCACGGGGGCGCCGCGTCGGTGCCGTTTCCCCGATCCCGGCACACCGGCCCCGGTACGGTTCCTGCCGGCGTTCGACAACGTGATCCTCGGCTACCACGACCGCAGCCGGATCATCGATGACGTCCATCGCGGCTTGTCGGTCACCGGCGCTCGCGTCGTCCTGGTCGACGGCCGGGCCGCAGCGACCTGGGGCGTCGAGGCCGGCACCGTGGTCGTCACCCCGCTGGGCCGCTTCGCCCGAGCGGACCGCACCGCCGTCGCCGAACAGGGGCAGGCGCTGGCGTCGTTCCTCTCCGACGACGACAGCGACCGGGTACGGATCGCCGCGTCGTCCCACTGAGCAGCGCACCGGATCGCTCTGCTCGGGACCGCGCCGGTAGGAGGCGTGCTCAGCGGTTCAGCAGGTCGTCCAGCTCGGCGGCGTAGAGCAGCGCGGGGTCGAATCCCATTCCGGTGAAGTGGCCGGCGAGTTCGAGGGACAGGACGCCGTGCAGCCGCGTCCAGAACCTCATGCCGCGGTGGAGGGCGGCGGCGGGGGCGGGGTGGCCGTCGGCCCACTGCCGGTGCTCTTCGAGGTGCGTGTCGAACGAGGTCGCGGGGCCGTTCGCGGGCAGCGCGCTGACGGCGTCGAGCACCATCGTCATCGTGAGAGCCGCGATCGCGGTGATGTCGTCGGGCGCGTGGTAGCCCGGCACGGGTGTGCCGTAGATGAGGAAGTACCGGTGGGGGTCGTCGAGCGCCCATCCGCGGAGGACCTGGGCCAGCGTGGCCGCGTCGGGGCCGGGGCGGGAGGCCGTGCGGAGGGTGTCCGCGAGGCTTTGGTACGCGTCCCGGATGAGCTCGGTGATCAGCTCGTCGCGGCTGGCGAAGTACCGGTAGAGCGCGGGTCCGCTCATGCCCATCTGTTTGGAGATCGCGTTGAGCGAGAGCGCGGTCGCGCCTGACGTGGCGATCTGTTCCCACGCGTGCTTCTTGATGTCCGCACGCACTTGGGCGCGGTAGCGCTCGCGCGGGGTCGTCGTGCTCGTTTCCGTCATGCCTGCCACCGTCCGCACTGTCTGCCGAGGTTATATGTTCAATGTTTAGTGAGAACCTATCACGAAAGCTCTTGACGTTCCCTCTCGATCTGCGTTACAACGTCTAACGAACGCGAAACAGCGTAACCAACCGAAGCGCAGTGGAGGTCGTCATGAACGCTCAGGGACTCGTCGAAGTAGTGCTGCCGGGCAAGGTCGAGCCGGAAGGGCTGCAGATCCGGCACGGAGCCGTCCCCACCGTGGGTCCGGGCCAGGTCCTGATCCGGATGGAGGCCACCGGGATCTCCTTCGCCGAGCAGCAGATGCGCCGCGGCCGGTACTACGACCAGCCTCCCTTCCCGTTCGTGCCCGGTTACGACCTGGTCGGCACCGTCCTCGCGACCGGCGAAGGCGTCGAGCCGGGCCTGGCCGGCACCCGGGTGGCCGCACTGGTCAAGGTCGGCGGCTGGGCCAGTCACGTGCTCGTCGACGCGGCGGACGCGGTGCCGGTGCCCGACGGGATCGACGCGGCGGAGGCGGAGACCGTGGTGGTCAACGGCATCACCGCCTGGCAGATGCTGCACCGCACGGCACGCATCCGCTCAGGACAGACCGTCCTGGTGCACGGCGCCAACGGCGGTGTCGGCTCGGTCCTGGTCCAACTCGCCCTCGCCGCAGGCGTGAAGGTGATCGGTACGGCCTCCGCGCGCCACCACGACGCCCTGCGGGAACGCGGCGTCACCCCCATCGACTACCGCGACCAGGACGTCGCGACGCGGGTCCGCGCACTCGCTCCCGGCGGGGTCGACGCCGTCTTCGACCACATCGGCGGCCGCAGCGTTGTCGACTCCTGGAGCCTTCTCGCACCCGGCGGCACGCTGGTCGCCTACGGCAGTGCCTCCACCCGGGACGACGAGGGATCCAAGCAGTGGCCCGTGCTCAAGCTGCTCGGCCGGGTGTGGCTGTGGAACGCGCTGCCGAACCGCCGCCGCGCCTACTTCTTCAACGTCTGGGCCGGCCGGGCCCTGTCCAAGAACCGGTTCCGGGCCCGGCTGCACACCGACCTCACTCAGGTCTTCGCCGCCCTGCAGCGCGGCGACATCACCGCTCAGATCGCCGCCCAACTGCCCCTCTCCCGGGCCGCCGACGCGATGCGGCTGGCCGAATCCGGCACCGTCGCCGGAAAGATCGTGCTGAACCCCTGACGCATCCGGTCCGCCGCCACTGATCGCACGCCGCCGTCCCTGCAGACCCAAGAGAGAACGCGAGGAACCGCCATGACCACCACGCCGACCCGCACGCACATCTCCACCACCAGGCTCCGCCGGGCGCGGCTGCTCATACCCGCGGCGGTCGCCGCGCTGGCCTTCACCGCCACGGCCGCCGCCGCGGACAGCTCGCCGACAACCGCGGCCGAGCGGACCGTCTCCGCCCAGGACCACCGGGGGGCCGCGAACAAGCCACAGGTGATGCTCGACGCATGGCTGCGCCTCTGGAACGGCGATCTCGCACAGGCGCCGCGCATCATCTCTCCTCGCCTCCGGGTGCACGCCGCCCTGCTCGACGGCGGTGACGGCAGTTCCATCAGAGGCGTCGACGGCCTGGTGAACTGGATCACGCAGACGCGCGCGGCGTTCCCGGATCTGCGCTTCACCACGGAGGTCGGCCCGCTGGTCGACGGCCGCTACGGTTCCGTGCGTTGGAAGGCCACGGGCACCTATGCCGGCGGCTTCCCCGGGGCCAAGGCCAAACCCGGAACGGTGGTGACCTTCACCGGCACCGACACGCTCCGCATGCAGGACGGCAAGTTCGTGGAGTACTGGGTCAATACCGACACCCTGCTCTGGCTCACTCAGCTCCAGGCGCTCTGAACCGCATGCCGGCCCCCTGTCATCGCCGCCCCCTCGCCGCGCACAAGGTAAGTGACGCACGTCACGTTCGGCCCTGTCACATCCGGCCGAGCTGATCCGTCAAGTAGTTGTCACCAGCAGGAACGGCATAGGAGTGCATCATGGATGCTCGCTTGAACCTTTACGGCAACCCGGGCGCGGCCAAGTTCTTCAAGTACATCAACTCGGCCGGCAAGGCGATCTCGGACTCGACGCTGCCGGGCGCGACGCAGGAACTGGTGAAGATCCGTGCCAGTCAGATCAATGGCTGCGGTTTCTGCACCGACATGCACACCAAGGACGCCACGCACGCCGGGGAGACCTCGACCCGTCTCAACCTGGTCGCGGCCTGGAGGGAGGCGAAGGTGTTCACTGATGCCGAGCGCGCCGCCCTGGAGCTGACGGAGCAGGGCACCCGCATCGCCGACGCGGCCGGAGGCGTGCCGGACGACGCGTGGGCGAATGCCGCCAAGCACTTCGACGAGGACCAGCTCGCCGCACTGGTGTGCCTCATCGCCCTCATCAACGCCTACAACCGCGTGAACGTGCTCGTCCAGCAGCCCGCCGGCGACTACCAGCCCGGCCAGTTCGGATAGTCGGGACTGCCTGGCCGGGACCGGTCAGCGCGAAGGCCGGCGGCCGGAGCCCCAACGGGGGGCTCCGGCCGCGTGCTGTTGGGTGCGGCCGCTCGTGGAATCCACCGCCGCACAGAGTTTCCCTGAGCGCGGCGTGCTTACAGACTGAGCGCGTCCTCCGCGTTGTCCATCCACGCGGTCACGGAGTTCTTGGGTGAGACGTACAGCTTGGGAGTCGCTGCCTTGAGCGGCGTCTGTGCCACATCCGACTCGGTGTCCATGGTCATCGCGATCGAGTTGACGGTCTTGCCCTTGCCGTCGTTCGCGCCGCCCATGAGCCCGGCGTAGGCGGACTTGCCCGGCTCGAGCCGGATCGCCTTCTCGATGGCGGGGGCCGTGCCGCGCTGGTTGGCCTGCCCGTCCAGCTCGCCGAAGGTCACGCTCGGGTGACCGAGTGCCTTGCAGGCCTTGGTGCCCTTGTTGGTGATCTTCAGCAGGTAGCTGCTGGTCGTGGGCTCCGCCAGGGTCGCGGTGAACTTGAGGTCGTGCGTGCTGCACGGGAAGACGTCGTAATCGGGGTCGGACGACGAGCCGCCGCCGGTCGAGCCCTTGCTCGGGGACGCAACGGGCTTCGCCGGCTTGGACGGCGTCGCGGGCTTCGTCGGGCTCGCGGCCTTCGTCGGGCTCGCGCTGGGCCCGTCGGCTCCACCCGCCGCGTCGTCGTCGCTGGGCCCACAGGCGGTCAGAGCCAGCGCGGATACGGCGACGAGGACGACGGCGGCTCTGCGAACGGTGCTCATGTGGTGTTCCCCCCGATGAGAAGCGCGAGTGTGCGCTTGGCTGAGAACAACCCTCCCGCAGAACCTTCACAGCTTGGTGACGGTGTCTTGCCGACTCGACGACGATTGCCGGCGCGTCGCATCAAGAACGCCGTGCAGCGGTCTCAAGCGCGGTGCGGGGCGGTCACCGACTTGGCCCCGATGAGGATTCGGTAGCGCTCCCGGGCCGCGAAGTCGGCCAGGCTCCAAACGGCCGGACGGCCGACCTCCGCGCAGAGGTGCAGGACCGTGTCCTCGTCCATCCAGACGCCGACGTGGGCGCCGTAGGGATCGTCGGTCCCGTTGAAGAGGAGCAGGTCGAGCGGTTTGGCGATCTGGGCGCGCACGGTGGATTCCGTGTCGTCCCAGAGGTCGCTGGAGCGCAGCGCAGGCGGGGTCAGGCCGAAGTGCCGGAGTACCTCGTAGGCGAACAACTGGCAGTTGGCGCCCGCCGCGAGGCCGGGCTCGCGGGCGACGGCCGTCGATCCCGGGAAGCGGGAGCCCACGTACGGAACCGTCCAGAAGTGGGCCGGAAGCCGGGGGAGGAGCGGTCCCATGGTGTCCACCTCAGACGATCGGACCAAGAGCGAACCTGGGGAGTCGGGTTCGTAGCGCAGAGTACGACGTCGGGCCCCGAGGAGGGCTCGGGCGGCGAGAGCGCGGTGGCGGGGTCGCCGACCGACGTGCCCCGGTGCTCGCGATGAGCCACAAGATTTCCGGTCGATAACAGTTGCACGATCAACGTTGGCGGCCTGGACGGATCCGTCCCGGCCACGAGCTGACCCGGAGGGGCTCGCGTTGGCCGTCGAAGCGCTCAGCGCGCGGTGGCGGCCAGTTGCTCGTGCAGGACCGTGCTCAGGGCGACGGGTTCGCGGCCGAGCAAGGTGGCCAATGTGGGGTCGACGGCGGCGAATTCGCCGGCGCGGCTGGCGGTGAAGACGCCCAGGAGTTGGTCCGCCGCCTCGGCGGGGACGCCGTGCCCCGACAACTGCTCCCGGAACTGGTCATCGGTCGCGGTGATCCTGGTGAAGGTGCGGCCCGTGCCATCGGTGGCGATGCCGGCGATGTCGTCGAAGGTGAGCGCCTGGGCCGCGGTGAGCGGCGGCGTCGGGCCGTCGAAGCAGCCTTCGTCAGCCAGGATCGCGGCGGCCGCGTCGGCGAGGTCGGCGTGCGCGGTCCAGCTGACCGGCCCGTCCGCCGGGAGTTCGACGCGGCCGGATTCCAGCGCCTGGCCGAGGAACTGCAACGCATTGGCGGTGTAGAAGCCGTTGCGCAGCGAGGTGAACGGCACGCCGGAGGCGCGCAGTGCTTCCTCGGTGGCGGCGTGGTCGCGGCAGGGCTGGAACTGCGATCCGGCGCCGGCGCCCATGTGGCTGGTGTAGAGGATGCGGCGGGCACCGGCCGCGACGGCCCCGTCTATCGCGGCGCGGTGCTGCCGCACGGCCTCCTCTCCCATCTTGTCGACGGAGACGATCAGTACCTGGGTGGCGCCCTCGAAGGCGTGGGCGAGGCTGTCGGCGTCGGTGAAGCTGCCGTGCCGTACCCGTACCCCTTGGTCGGCGAACGTCTGTGCCTTCTGCGGATCGCGGACGCTGACGCCGATCCGGGCCGCCGGCACGCGCGTCAACAGCCTCTCGACGATCTGACGGCCGAGCTGTCCGGTGGCTCCGGTCACGATGATCATGATGCACTCCCAGTGTGATGTGGTTCCAGTGGAATCACACTGAGCGTATCACTGATAATAACGACGGAACCATCAGTGGTGTATCGTTGATATATGCCACCGCCTCCACGCGCCCGGAACAGCGCTCCCGCCGTCGAACCCGACACCGCAGCCGCAGCGGAGCCCCGGCAGCGGGTCATCGAGGCCGCCGCCGACCTGCTGGCGCGCGAGGGCCGCGACGCGGTCACCACCCGCGCGGTCGCGGTCGCGGCAGGCTTGCAGCCACCGGCCATCTATCGGCTGTTCGGCGACAAGGACGGGCTGCTCGAGGCGGTGGCCGAGCACGGCTTCGCCGCGTTCCTCGCGACCAAGCACGTCGACCCCGATCCGCCGGACCTCATCGAGGACCTGCGGTCCGGCTGGGACCTGGCGGTGGAGTTCGGTCTGGACAATCCCGCGCTGTACACGCTGATGTACAGCGAGCCCACCAGAGCCACGTCGGCCGCCTTCAAGGCCGGTATGGAGATCCTCATGGGCCGGATCCGCCGGCTCGCCGCCGGCGGCTGGCTGCGCGTCGATGAGGAACTCGCGGCCACACTCATCCACGCCACGGCACGCGGAGCTGTTCTGACGTGGCTCTCCCTGCCCGAAGACCGGCGCAATCCCGCTCTGTTGACCACCCTGCGGGAGTCCGTGGTCGCCGCCGTGACCAACCAGGAGCCGGCCGTGCAGGACGCCGGCCCAGCCGGCGCCGCCCGCGCCCTGCGCGCCGCGCTCCCCGAACAGACGACCCTCAGCAGCGGGGAACAGCATCTCCTGAGCGAGTGGCTGGACCGCCTGGCCTCGGAGGGCTGACCCGGACCCAGGTGGGGGGCCTGGTTTCGGGAGTTCGGAATCGGCTACGGGTCCAACCTGTTGGCGTCCGGATCCGGCCGGTAGCTCGCGAGGGCGCTTCGCCGTGAGGGTACTTCCCTGGCTTCGGCCGCGGTGGCCTGGGCGAGGAGCTTCAGGGCGGCCTGGGAGGCCGAGCCGGGGGCGGTGGTGACCATGACCACGGACTGCTCGGGTTCGGATGCCCCGGTCAGGGTCTGCTGTCTGACCGTCAGGGTGCCGACCAGCGGATGCCGTAGCTCGTACTCGGCGGTGTCGCAGGCGCGCACCCGGTGGTCGGCCCACATGCCCGCGAAATCGGTGCTCCGCGTGGTCAGCTCACCGATGAGCGAGGTGAGTCGGGTGTCCTGCGGATGCCGTCCCGCCACCAGCCGGAGATTGCCGACCACGGCTCGGGCCTTCGCCGGCCAGTCGACGTACAGCTCGCGGATGTGAGCGTCCAGGAAGACCAGCCGCGCCATGTTCGGACGGTCCGCCGGGCGCTCGGGGCCGGTCGGGTCCACATGCCCGGCCAGCAGTGCGTGTCCCAGCGTGTTCCAGGCCAGCACGTCACTGCGGCGCCCGGTGACGACGACGGGTACTTCGTCCAGGGCACCCACCAGGTCGCGGACGGCCGGGGCGAGCCGCTCGGCGGGAGGGCGGCGGACCGTGCGCCGGTGTCGGCAGGCAGTGGCCAGGTCACGCAGGTGAAGCCGCTCCGTCTCCTCCAGGCGCAGCGCGCGGGCGATGGCGTCCAGCACCTCCACGGAGGCGTGGCAGGAGGCCCCTTGCTCCAGACGCGTGTAGTAGGAGGAGCTCACGCCCGCCAGAAGCGCCAGTTCCTCACGTCGCAGGCCCGGAACCCGGCGGCGGTCGCCGTAGGTCGGCAGGCCGACGTCCTGCGGTTGCAGCTGGGCCCGACGCGCCTGCAGGAAGGTGCCGAGCTGTCCGTGTGCGTCCATGGCCCCGAGTATGCGGCGACGACGCCACATGCAGCCTGCCCCAGCCAGGGATAGGCAGAGCCGGGGCTGGTTGCCCACTGCCGACCGCACCCACAGTGGGGCCTCGTGCAGGGCAGACCTGCAACACCACCCACGACGCAGGGAAGAACGTGTCGAAGAAGTTCGCAAGGAACATCCTGGTCGCCGCCATCGCGGTGGCCTCCCTCTCCGTCGGCTGGCCCGGCTCGGCGACAGCGGCCACAGCGCCGTTGTCCCACGCCCGGATCGCTCAGCACTTCGATCTGGCCGGCGGCCAGATGCCGGAGAACATCGCCTGGGAACCGAACGGCAGCGTCGACGTGTCGTTCTCCGCCGCTCGCCAGATAGCCCAGGTCACCCGCCACGGCGCGGTCCGTGTGCTGGCAACCCTGCCCGCACCGGCCGACGGCGGCGTGCACACTCCGGTTCTTGGCTTTCCGCTGGTCACCGGCCTGGTCAGGGACGCACACGGCACGCTGTACTTCCTGTACGCCACCGGCACCAGCGATCTCACCGGTGTCTGGCGGCTCACCCCGGGCGGCACCCCTGAGCGGATCGCCGCGCTGCCGGCCGACGGCCTGCCCAACGGGCTGGCTCTGGACGACCGCAGGCTCTACGTCACCGACTCGGTCCGTGGTGTCATCTGGCGCGTACCGACCAGCGGTGGTGACGCGACGGTCTGGGCGAGCGGCAATGAGCTGGCCTCGACCGGCTTCCTCGGCGCCAACGGCCTGAAGGTGCACAACGGCGCCGTCTGGGCGTCCAACATGGACAAGGGCACCGTGCTCCGCTTCCCGCTGAAGAAGAACGGCACGGCGGGTCCTGCCGAGATCATGGCCGATCAGCTGCCCGGAATCGACGACTTCGCCTTCATCGGGCGCAGCGACCGGATTCTCGCCGCCCTCGACCAGTCCGACCAGGTCGCCCTGGTGGAGCCCGACGGTACTCACACCATCGTGCTCAGTGCTCAGGACGGCCTGCAGAACCCCACGGCCGTCGCCGTACGCGGTGACACCGTGTACGTGACCTCGGCCGCTTACCTCACTCAGCAGGACCCCAACCTGCTCACCGTGCGCATTCAGCCGCACTGCTGACGATCCGTCACAGCTGGGGGTCCGGCAGTCGCCGGGCCCCCAGCGCCAAGGGAGATGCCATGACCACCCCGAACCAGAACACCCTCGAACACCTCAACCCCGAGGACTTCCACTTCAGCAGGAAGGCCTGGATCGCGGCCACCCCACCGGAGGTCTACGACCTGGTGAGCGACGTGTCGATGATCAGCGCCTGGAGTCCGAACGTGAGCGACGTGCGCTATGACGACGGCGCCGGCCCACAGGCCGGCGCCTGGTTCACGGGACGCAACCGGCGCGGCGATCGGGAGTGGACCAGCCGCTCGCAGGTGGTGCGGGCCGAGCCCGGCGACACGTTCGCCTTCGTCGTGGACGGGCTCGTTCGGTGGTGCTGGACGTTCCGTCCGCTCGGCACCGGCACCGTGGCGGAGCAGACCTGGCAATTGCTGGGCCTGGACCCGGTGCTGGGCAGCAATCGCGCAGACCTCGAGACGCTGCTCGCGCGTATGGCGGACAGCGTGGAGACCACGCTGGTGTCCTTGGGACGCTGGGTGGCCGAGGGCGGCGACAACCGCTGACCGTGGTGCGGTCGGCATGCTGACGACCAGGCGGCACGCGCCGGCACCAGCGAAAAGGCGCTGAGGAATCGGTGCCGGTGGCCCCTCCGTTGCCGCCGGGCTCGCCGCGCGGGCCGGGCCCGGCGGAACGGTCGTCGCCACCGACATCGACGTGTCTCCTGGGCCCAGGGCATCGCCGACGACGTCGTCGAGGTACTGCGCCACGACGTCGCGGCCGACCCGCCACCCGCCGGCGGCTTCGACCTGCGGCAGATCCGCGGTCAGCTCGTGGCGGCCGGCCTCGCGACCGATGAGGAAATCGACCGTCACTTGGCCAACGTCAACACCGGACTTCTGGACCTGGCAACGGCCCCGCTGGTGTCCGCGGGGGGCCGCCGCCCGTAGCGGTCGACCGGGGGAGTGGCACCGGCGGCCCATCGCGTCACGCCTGTCGGTTTCACGTCCGGTCCCGGTCCTGGTCCTGGGGCCGTGCCGTCATTGCCGCCGCGGCGATCGCGGTCGCCACCAGGATCGCCCCGGCCGTGCCGAGCGCGGCCTGAGCGGCGCCGCGCGGGGTGCCGTCTCCGGCGAGGTAGACGCCGCCGATCACCGCGACGCCGAGCGTGCCGCCGAGTTGCTGGACGGCGTTGAGGAGCCCGGCCGCCGAGCCGGTCTCCTGGGGGCCGACACCGCGCAGCGCGGTGGTGAAGAACGGCGGGGTGAACAGACCGGTGCCCAGGCCCGCGACGACGAGCGCGAACGGCAGCGCCGTCGGATACACGTCGGGCGCGGCGGTGCGGTAGGCGAGGACCGCGGCGGCGAGCCCGACGGCGAGGGCGGCGATCCCGGCGTGCATGACACGGGTCCCCAGTCGCGGCACGAGGTATGCGCCCGCGGCCCACGACCCGGCGGCCAGTCCGGCGGACCACGGCAGCAGGGTCAGACCCGCGGTGAGCGGGCCGCGGTGCAGGCCCAGTTCCAGATGCAGGACCACGGTGATCATGACGCCGTTCATGACCGCGAAGAACAGCGTGGACGTGGCCAGCGCGGCGGGGAACGCGCGGCCGCGCAGCAGAGCCGGTTCGATCAGCGGAGCCCGGCCGCGGCGCGCGGTGCGGCGCTGGTGGGCGACGAACAGCACCAGGACGGCCGCACCCGCGCCCGCCGCCGCCCAACCCGCCGGTCCCGGCGTGCCGGTCGCCAGCGGGCACACCACCAGTGCGGTGCCGGCCATCGCCAGCGCTGTCCCCACCGGGTCCAGCCGCGGCCGGACCGGCGCGCGGTCCTCGCGCAGCCGCCGTGCGACGACCAGGACGACGACGGCGAGGGGGAGGTTGACCAGCAGGCACGCGCGCCACGACGAGCCGAACAGGTCGGCGTGCGTCAGGACCCCGCCGAGCACCGGGCCCAGGACCGCCGACAGGCCCATGACCGGGCCGATCGTGCCCAGCGCCTTGGGCAGTTCGTCACCGTCGAACATCGCCCGGATCAGACCGAACGTCTGCGGGATGACCAGCGCCGCCGCGGCGCCCTGCAGGGCGCGCAGCCCGATCAGCGTCTCAGCCGTCGGCGCGAGCGCGCACGCCAGGGACGTGACGGCGAACGCCGCGACGCCGATGCGGAAGACACGGCGGCGTCCCGCGATGTCACCGAGCCGGGCGCCGGTCAGCAGCCCGAGCGCGAACATGAGCGTGTAGGAGGCGCTGAACCACGGGATGGCGGCAGCCGAGCCGCCCAGATCGGTGTGGATGACCGGGCCCGCGACCTGAACGATCGTGGCGTCCAGCAGGTTCATCGCCTCGGCGACCAGCAGCGCGGCCAACGCGGGCCACCGCCATCGGTATGCGGGCGGCGCCGCGGACCCGCCCGCCGCCTGATTCGGGTCGGTGTCGATCGGCGTGCTGTGGCCGGTGTTGTGGGACATGAGTCTCCCCCTGGATGTGCGGTGTGCGGCTTGGGGTGTGGGGTCCGCCGAGCGGGCGACCTGTGACCAAGGTCCCGCTCGTCCAGTGCTGGGTTCCATTCCTGCGGCAGGATTCGCTGATTACTGCCATCGAGGTGGGCTAGCGTGGTGAATATGCTCGTACTGGACGATCTGGATCGTGGCCTGATCCATGCCCTGCAAGTGGACGCACGGGCGTCGTTCACGCTCGTCGCCGACATCCTCGGTTCCTCCACCCAGACCGTGGTGCGCCGTTACCGCCGGCTGTCCGCACAAGCGGGCCTTCGCGTGGTCGCGCTGCCCGCGCCGCGCAGCTCCGGCACGC
Source organism: Streptomyces sp. H39-C1 (assembly GCF_027158125.1). Lineage (NCBI taxonomy): Bacteria > Bacillati > Actinomycetota > Actinomycetes > Kitasatosporales > Streptomycetaceae > Streptomyces > Streptomyces sp. H39-C1. The sequence goes on along the minus strand of NZ_JAPVLS010000003.1, from coordinate 131,358 downwards.
ACCAGTGGTTCGTGCGGCTGACCGCCGCGACGCGCACCGCGCACGACATCGCGGTCGCGCTCGCCCGCCGCCCCGACACGTCGTGGGTGCGGCTGACCTCGGGTGGCACCGAGATCGTCGCGATCATCCACACCACGCCCACCGGCCCCGACGCGCACGCGCTGCTGCTGCGCGACATCCCGCGCACCGCCGGGATCACCGCCGTGTCCGCGCACTACCTGTTGCACACCTACCTCGGCGGACCGACCGCGTGGCGCGGACGCGTCGACACCCTCGACGCCGCCCAGCAGGCACGACTGCGCGCAGAAAGCGCCACCGGAACAGGACCGGGCAGGGACACGAGCACGACGGGAACCGCATCGGAGGACCCCGCGTATCTGCTCACCGACGCGGACCGCCTCCTGCTGGACGCGCTACGCGACGACGCCCGCCTCAGCTACGCCGAGCTGGCCGCGGCGACCGGTTCGACGGCGTCCACGGTGTCCCGCCGGCTTGCCGAACTGCGGTCTCGCGGCGCGCTGTTCTTCGACGTGGACATCGACCCGTCGCTGCTGGGCGTGACCGTCTCGGCGTTTCTCTGGATGCAGGTCGCCCCTTCGCAGCTGGACACGGTCGCCACCGAGCTGGCCGGACACCGGGAGCTGGCGGTGGTCGCGGCGACGACCGGACCGACGAACCTGGTCGCGCACGCGCTGTGCCGGGACGCGGAGGAACTGCACCACTACCTGACCCGCAAGGTGGCGTTGGACGCGATCGCACGGATCGAGACCGCGCCGGTCCTGCGCACCTACAAGGCCGCCGCGACGCTGCGCATCGGGTGACGGGCGCACCACTACCGTTTCGCCCACCGGGTGTTGGCCAGGGCCGCGCTGGACTTCGGGCCGAGGATGCCCCACGCGCCTCCGGCCGACGGCGGTCAGCGGCCGCTCGTCGAGCGGCCGGCCCACTTTCCATCGAGCCGCAACCGGTCGCTCAGTCGGCGGCGGTGCCGAACCATTCGGCCAGCGGGCCGAGCAGAGCCTGCTGATCGTCTCCGACCCACGCCACATGGCCGTCGGGCCGCAACAGCACCGCAGGCACGTCCAGTTCCTCGCTGACGTTGACCACGTGGTCGACCCGATCCGCCCAGCCCGCCACCGAGAGCCGGCCGGTCCGGTCGAGCAGCAGCCCGCGGCCGTCGTGCATCAGCTCGTACAGGCGCCCCTGCTTCAGCTCGACGTCCCGCATCCGGCGGCCGAGCAGTTCGTGGCCCTCGCCGAAGTCGTAGCGGATGTCGACGGCGGTGATGAGCCCGGTCACGTACCGGTTCACCTCCTCGAAGTCCATCAGCTTCCCGAACAGCTCCCGCAGCGCGGTTGTACCCGGATCGGTCCCCAGGAGCGTGATCCCCGCGCGGGTGTTGTTCAGCACGCGGGCGCCCACCGGGTGCCGTTCGGTGTGATAGCTGTCCAACAGATCCTCCGGAGCCCAGCCGTTGGCCGCGGCAGCCAGTTTCCAGCCCAGGTTGAACGCGTCCTGCACGCCGAGATTCATCCCCTGCCCGCCGGCCGACGGGTGGATGTGCGCCGCGTCGCCGGCCAGCAGCACCCGGCCGACCCGGTAGCGCTCGGCCTGCCGGGTGGCGTTGCCGAACCGGGAGAGCCAACGCGGCGAGTGCACGCCGAAGTCGGTGCCGGCGATGGCCCGCAGCTGCTGCTGGAACTCGTCGAGGGTCGGACCGGTCGCACGGTCCTCGGGCACTCCGTCGGCGGGCACGACAATGCGGCATACTCCGTCCTCGTCGGGGGCGCTGACGCCGAATCGCAGTTGGGTCCTGCGGACCTCCTCGACGGCGGCGGCGATCGTGGCCGGATCCTCGGTCACCTCCATTTGACCGATCAGCGTCTCGATCGTGGCGGGCTCGCCGGGGAAACCGACGCCGAGCAGCTTGCGCACCGCGCTGCGGCCGCCGTCGCACCCGACGACGTAGCGCGAGCGAAGGTGCGCGCCCCGACCGGCCATCTCGACGGTCACGCCGTCCTCGTCCTGGCTCAGCCCGACCACTTCGCAACCGCGTCGGATGTCGGTGCCGAGTTCGACGGCACGCTCGCTGAGCAGCCGCTCGCTGACCGGCTGCGGAGTAGCCAGGCCGTACGGGTGTGCCGTGTCCAGCCCGTGCGGCCACGGCTTCATGATGCCGCCGAAGAGACCGCCGGCCTGGAACGTCTCACTGACCGCGCGAAACCGGTCCAGAAGGCCGCGCTGGTCCATGATCTCGACGCTGCGCGTGTGCAGGCCCTGTCCGCGGGACTCCTTGGCCGGCTCGGTCAACTTCTCCAGCACGACCACATGCACGCCGTGCAGCCGCAACTCGCAGGCCAGCATCAAACCGGTCGGCCCGGCGCCGACCACGATCACGTCAATCATCACCACACCCGTTCAACGAAACTGGATTTCGGCCGGCCACGTCCATCTCGCGGACCTGTCATTCCCCGCTCAGCGCGCGGCGCAGGCCCACTTGGCCGATGAGGATGCCCCCGTCGACCGGGAGCGTCACGCCCGTGATCCAGGCGGCGTCCGAGGACGCCAGGAACGCTACAGCGGCCGCGATGTCATCGGGCAGACCGACCCTGCCGAGCGGGTAGTGGGGGGCGACGGCCCGCAAGGCGGACTCGCGCCCCGCCCAGGCCTCGGTGTGGACCGTGCCGGGGACGACCAGGTTCACACGGACGCCACGGGGTGCCGCGTGACCGGCGAGGGTGCGGGTCAGGCTGGCCAGGCCCGCCTTGGCCGCGCTGTAGGCGTGGTTGCCGAAATCCTGCTCGCCGTTGACCGACCCGATGCTGACGATCGCGCCCCGGCGGTCGGGGGCGGCCGCGAGGTGGGGGAGGGCCGCGCGGGCGCAGCGATAGGCGCCGGTGAGGGTGATGTCGAGGTCCTGGTGCCAGGCCTCGTCCGTCTCGTCCTCGAAGAACGGGGCGTCCGGATGGCAGGCGCAGGCGTTGTTGACCAGCACGTCCAGCGTGCCGAAGCGCCGGACCGCGTAGGCGACGGCCGCCTCGACCGAGGTGCGGTCGGCCACGTCGCAGGGCAGCGCCTCGGCCAAGCCTGCGGACTCCCGGATCCCGGCCGCCACCTTCTCGGCACGGTCCCCCTCCAGATCGGTGACCAGCACCTGTGCGCCCTCATCGGCCAGCCGGCGGGCGGTGGCCGCGCCGATGCCGCGGCCCGCACCCGTGATCAGTGCTCCGTATCCCTCGAAACGTCTCATGGACGGCTGACTACCCGGTTACCCCCGGAGCTGAACGGCCATCGGTGGGGCGGACGAGTGGAGGGTCAGCCGTCGCGGCGCCAGATGACCAGGTCGCGCTGAGGGATCACCACCGCGACATGCCAGCCCGATGGAGCCTTCGGCCAGCTGTCCGTAGCGGGGGCGGACGCCGTGCGAACGGTCGTCACGGCGACGTTCGCGCCGTCCGGCGGGGTGTCGGGGCCGGTCAGGTCGCGCGTCCAGACCCGGCCGTCGAGAACCATGTACGCCATCGTGAACCGGGTGCGCCATCCCAGGCCCAGATCCATCACCAGCCGGTCGCCCGGCCGGATCCGTGCCTGTTCCATGAAGCCGGTGGCGTCCGGGTACCCGTGTGCGGCAGTCGGCCGGGAGACGTGCTGGGCGATCGTCACCGTCGCCCATCCGGCGAACAGCGTCAGCGCCATGCCGACCGCGATCATCGCCACAGCGGGACGCCGAATGCTCAGCAACCCTCTCAGCAGGACGGTGGCGGTGAAGACCGTCAGGGCTGTCGCGGTGGTCAGCGGCACCGAGAAGACACCCCAGTCGCCGGACCAGCGACTGGACAGGAACGTGGTGTCCGGAAGGGCCCACAGAATGAAGTTCAGCTTGTGGAAGCGATCTCCCGCGAGGACGGTCAGCGCCGCGGTGAGCGCCACGGTCAGCGCGATCGCCGCCACCGTGGCCCGAACGAGCGCTCTGCGGCCCTTGATCCGGTGGAGAGCAACGGTGCCGGCCAGGAACAGTGCCGGAACCAGGGGTGACAGATAGCGGGCGTTGACGATCGTGTCGATACGGCGGTCCGTGGGCAGGGCGGCCGCGGCGGCCAGCGATACGCCGAGCAGCAGTGCCACGGTCAGGAAGGCGACCACGCGGTCCGCGCGCGGTGCCTTGGTGCCGGCCAGGCAGGCGCAGCAGACCACCAGGCCCAGGGCGCCCATGCCCCAGGTCGAGGTGACGAAGTACCAGGTGTGACCGATCCACCGCATGACGGTGCGCTGGTACAGCTCCGGGGTGCGCAGCGTCTGCCATACGGCGTTTCCCACCTGGCTGGGGTGGGTGCCGTCGAGGCGGGACAGCAGCCACCGGTCCAACTCCCGCTGTGTGGCGTACATGAGCGCGAGGGCCGACAGCGTCGCGGCGGTCGCCGGGCGCGGCGCCCAGTTCCGCGCGAAGGCCACCAGCAGCACCAGGCACGTGAGCGCGACGACCACACCACCACGGTCGTGGACCATCATGCTGAATCCGGCCGCGCTTCCGGCGAGGATCCCCGAGCCGCACCTGCGGCGGAACGGACCCTCCGAGAGCAGCCCGTGAACACCGATCAGCCAGGCCAGGACCAGCGCCGGGAGCGGTGTGTCGGCCAGTGCGAACTGCGAGTAGAAGACCACCGGAGGCAGCATCACCACCACGGTCGCCAGCACGTACGACACCGGACGCGGTACGTCCAGCTTTCGCAGCGCGACGTAGGCAAGCGGCAGTACCAGGCAGCTCAGCAGCGCGTTGATCCCCAGGACGAGGTGGTACGCGTGGACGGGATCGTGGGTGATCCGCAGTGCCGGCGAGATCAACAGCGGGTAGCCGCCGGGGATCACCATGTCGCTGGGGATCTCGGTCGCGGAGCCGCCCGCCAGGAGCCGCGCCAGAACGAGGTACATGTGCTCGTCGGGGCCCACCGTCGGATAGTTCTGGCCGGTGACGAGTGCCAGCCGGAAGACCACCTGCCCGACGTAGCCGGCCGCGACGGCGACCGGCCAGAACCAGCTCGCCCGCACCAGTCGCGCGAGCCGGTCGGCGGTCCCCCTGGCCGACGGCGCTCTCTGCGATTCCGGCTGCAGCCCCACGGGCGAAGTGGCGACGGCGCTTCGCAGTTGCATGGGGAGTGACCTTTTCCTGGCGGCGGGTAGAGGGCGGCTTTCGGCGCCGGCCATGCGTGAGCTTAGGAGCCGATGACGGCCCGGGAACGACATCCGCGCGGGATACCCGCCCTTGAGCGACGAACGTTCGTTTCCCGTTCACCCGGCGCTCAGAAGGCGAGTCAGGGCTCAGCGGCCCGCGCGCTCCCCGGGCCGGCGAGGCGGTGACCTGGCGGCCCGGGGCTGGGGCGGCCTGTTCGGCGGGCTGTACGGCGACGGCTGGCAGGACCTGCGGCTCGACCACGACGAACTCGCGGCAGCGGGCACGGCGCTCGGCTGCGGCGCGATCCGGTTCCTGTTCCCAGAGGACTGCCCGGTCGGAGCGGCGGCGGACGCCGCCGGTTTCCTCGCCGCGCAGAGCACGCGCCAGTGCGGCGTCTGCGTCTCCGGTACGCAGGCGCTCGCCGGCGCCCTGGCCGCACTCGCGCTCGGAAAGGCGTCCGCCCTGACCCATTCGTTCGCCACCACCACTGTGGACCTCGAGCGTGACGCGGACTCGGTGGCACCGTCGGTCATCCTGGCCCGCATCGTGCGGAGTCTGCTCCCCATGGACCCCGAGCTGCGCCAGGACTGGCGGCTGTGGCGGGAACTGTGGGTGCGGGCGCTGCGCGACGAGGAGACGCAGCGGTTCGCCGTCGACCTGTACGACCAGCTCCAGGAGTGGGTCTCCGGCGCGTTGAACCGGGGAATCCAGGCGGGCGAATTCACCGACACCGACGTCGCCGCGCTCAGCACCCACGTCCTCGCCCTGTGCGACGGCTACGGCATCCGCCTCATGCTCAGCGATCCGAAGGTCACCTCCGACAGCGCGCTGGACGCCGTCTGGCGGGCGATCGCCGCCGCGCTGGGGATCGCACCGGCCTTCCCGAAGATCTGAACGCGACGGGTCGCATCCCCGAGTCGCCGCAAGGGCGGCCGGTGCGTGGGGTGTCCGTGGGGTGGCGTACCGTTACTGCTCGAACAGGCGAACCGAACGGCCGCTGCGACCTGAGCGTGCCCGCCGACAGGATCCGACCACTCCTGCCCACGGCACATGCGAGGAGGAGCAGCCATGCGGTGGCATCGCCGCGATCCCATGGCGCCGGGCGCGCTGCGCCGGGAGTGCCGTCGCATCCTGCGGGAGATGCCGGTGCCGGACCCCTTCACCGTGGCCGGGTTCATCAAGAACATCGAGGCGGAGCGCGGCCGTGAGATCCGCCTGGTCGAGTTGCCCGCAGATGTGCCGGGCCAGACCGGAGCCTGCGGCCTGTGGGTGAAGCACCGTCAGCGTCCGCTGGACCTGATTCTGCACGTGCAGGGGACGACGAAGTTCCACCGAAAAAAGATCATCTTCCATGAGCTGTGCCATCTGTGGTGCGAGGACGGCTCCGGCGCGGAGCGGGAGCAGCTCACGCTGCTCTTCCCCGGCATGCCCCCGGAAATGATCGACAGGCTGCTGTCCACCGGTCAGGTCATGGCCCGCAGCGGCTATGCCACGCACGCCGAGGCCCGGGCCGAAACGCTGGCTGATCTGCTGCATCACGAGACCCGGCACGCCCGGATCACCGGTGACGTGACCCTGCGAAATCTCGACGAAAGCCTGTCGCGGCCCATCGCGGGCCCGCGCCGCAAGAAGGTGCTGCCTCATGACTGACGTCATCGCTTACGCAATCATCGCTCTGCTGCTCTTCCAGGCGGTGTGGCGGGTACCGGCCGCACTGCGCGGGCAGTCCCGGGAACGGTCGCTGTGGGGCGCGTTCGCGGCGCTCGCCGTCGCGTGGCTGCTGCGCACCGGCCTGGGCAGGGCCGTCATCGACCGTCTCGGTGTCGTCGACCTCGCGACCCTGCTCAAGCACGTCATCACGATCGCCGGTATCTGTGTGCTGCTCCGATACGTCACGGCGGTCGACGGCGACGTAGCCGCGTCCGACGGCGCCGTCCTGCGACGCGTCCGCATCACCGCGGCCGTGCACCGCATCGCCACCAGAGCTTCCATAGCAACCATGCTGGTCATGGCCGCGGTGTTCTTCATCGTCCTGGACCGCACGCGCACCGAGAGCCCGTACTTCATGGCCCGCCATGCCGGTGAGGTGGGACTGGCGCTCTACATGGGCCTGTTCTACCTCTACACGGCCGCGGCAGCCGCGGTCTGCGCCTACCAGTGGGGCAGTTCCGCCCGCCGGGCGCAGCGCTGGACGCTCAGGATCGGCCTGACGATGATGGCCGTCGCGATGGCCCTGGCCGTGCTGTACGCCTTCCTGCGCACCGCCTACTGCGCGTTCATCACGGTCCACACGGTCTCCATGAGCTTCGTCGACCTGCAGGAGAACGTGACGGACACCGTGCTGTACCTGGTGTTCCTGCTGTGGGTCCTAGGCGCGATCGCGCCGGCCACCCAGTCCGTCATCGACCGCAGGAGGGCGAAGCGGACGCTGACCGCGCTCTACCCCCTGTGGCGCGAACTGGCCCTGGCCGTCCCCTCGGTCGTTCTCCGCGCCCCCAGCAACCTGCTGCCCGGCCACCGCTTCGCCGCGCGTCTGAACCGGGCCCGGGACCTCATGAAGCTCTCCCCGCCGCCCTACCTGCTGCTGGAGCGCTACATCACGGAGATCAGCGACGTGCAGCGCACCTTGAGCCACTACGCGTCGCCGGGTCTGTACACGCGGGCCAAGGCACTCGCCGACGGTCAGGGCCACACCGAGGACGAGGCCCGCGCCGTCGCCGACGCCTACTGGATCAAGAGCGCGCTGGTTGCCATGGCCTCCGGTGCGGTGGCCCACAGCGCTCCGGTCGACGTACCTCCCGCCGATGACGACTTCGACATCCAGGTGGAACGGTTCGTGCGGGCCCAGGCGGCCTACGGCCGGACCGACCCGGAGACCGCCCGGGACCTGCTCCAGACCGACGTGACCGTGTAGCCGACCTTCCGACCGTCAGAGAAAGCGTGAACAGCACCGACATGACCGACAACAACGCCCGCCCCACCGTTTCCGCTGGTCTGCTGTGCTTCAACGAGCACGGGCACGCCCTGTTCGTGAACCCGACCTACAAGCCGTTCTGGAACCTGCCCGGCGGGCACGTCGAGCAGGGCGAGACCCCGGCAATCGCGGCGGTACGGGAGGGCCGGGAAGAACTCGGCATCGACGTGGAGCTCGGGCCGCTGCTCGCCACCGCCTGGATCACCGTCCCCGGCCGCGGCGAGCAGGTGCTCTTCGTCTTCGACGGTGGGGAACTCAGCCCCGAACAGCAGGCGGCGATCACCGTCCAGGAGAGCGAACTCAGCGAGCACGCCTTCTTCCCCACGGATGACATCGATCCGGCTGTGGCTCCGCCGCATCTGCTCGGCCTCCTGCAGAGTGCCCTGCGCGCCCGCACCGAGGGCGGCGTGGCGTACCTGGAGGTCAGCGTCTGACCGGTGGCCGGATTCCGGAGGGGGTGGTGCCACGGGGGTCCGTGTCACCCCCCTTCCGTTGTCGGCCCGGCGGGTCAGTCCAGATCCGTGTCGGTGCCCACGCCCGGCAGTTTGCCGTCCTCGATGTCGTCCAGCAGATCGTTGAGGAAGGACACCAGCCGGGTGTTCAGGGCACCCCCGCCACCGCGTGTCGCCATGTTGCCGACTTCGCCGCACCGGAACGAGGCGATCAGCTCCAGGTTCGCGGCGAGCTCGCGCACGGCTTCGTCGTCGGGCCGGAAGAACTGCGGCGGAGCGTGATAGGCCGCCGCGAGGCCGTCCAGGATCTGCGGTGACGCGTCCGTGCGGGCGCCGGTGCGCAGGTCGCGCACGCTGCTCTCCGAGACCACCGTGCTGCCGGCCTGCGCGTTGATGACCCGGGCGATCTCCGCGTCGGTGGGCGGTGTCTGCCCACCCTGGTACGTGTGCTCGACCATGAAGCTGATCTTCTCGGACAGGGTGCGCGGGTCGCGGCGACGATCGTCCGACGGCGGCTGGGGGAGGGGGGCGTCGTTGCCGAAGGACCGTTCCTGTGCCGCCAGCAACTCCTGGACGCTCACCCCGTACGCGGCGGCCAGGGCCTCGGCGAAGGCCGTCTGAAGGCGGCGTACGCCCCGTTCGGCGTTGGCGACGGGCCCGGCGCTCTTGGTCCCCAGGATGTCCTTGGTCTGGTACTGGGAGTAGCCGGCATCGCACCGCAGGTCGGCGAGATCGGGCAGCCCCTCACGCGGGAACAGCTCGTCCAGATCCGCCCTGAGGGCGGTGGCCAGGGAGGGCAGCTTGTCCCCGTCCGGGGAGGACTGTTCGGTCTCCCAACTGGCCACGGTCGGATCGGCTATGCCGAGGGCCTTCGCGACCTGGCTCTGCGTCAGATCGGCAGCACGGCGCACCGCGCGGACGCGGCGGCCGTCGAAGTGACGCGAAGGCATTCAGCTGCTCCCCGGCTGCTGGTTGTCGTGGACAGGAAAACCTTAACCACTTGATCCGTTCATTGAATCAAGATAACTTCGATTCGACGAACCGAGCGAGGGGGCGACCTCTCGTCCGGGCGTCGCCGGCGTGGTCCCGGCCCGCCCTGAACGGCGCCGCGTCCACGGCTCAGCACGGCACAGCACACACAAGCTACCCACCTGGTGACGTACGGGGGTCGTCACCAGGTGGGTGTCCTACCCACGCCCGGCGTCGAGGACGCCGAGCGCGTCGTGTCAGCGCAGGTCGAGCCGCATCAGGATCCGGGGATGGCCGGCCAGTACCGAGGTGGTGTCGGCGGCGTGGGCGAATCCCGCGCGTTCGAAGTTCTTCCGGATCCCCGCGTACGCCATGGTCAGGTCGACCCTGGCATCCCCGTTGTCGAGAGGGTATGCCTCGATAGCCGGTGCGCCGTGGGCGCGGGCGAACTCGACCGCGCCGGCGATGAGGGAGTGCGAGATCCCCTTCTTCCGGTGGCCGGGGCGGACCCGGACGCACCACAGCGCCCAGACCGGCAGTTCGTCGACGTGCGGGATCTTGCGGTTGCGCGCGAAGGAGGTGTCGGAGCGCGGTGCCACGGCGGCCCAGCCGACCGGCTCGTCATCGTCATAGGCGAGGACACCGGGCGGGGGTTCGGCCCGGCACAGCTCGGCGACGTACTCACCGCGCGCGGGCCCGCGCAGCTCGTTGTTGAGCTTGGACGGAATCCGGTAGCTCAGGCACCAGCAGACGTTCGCTGTCGGCGACTTCGGGCCGATCACGGCGCGGACATCGTCGAAGGCCGAAGCCGGGCGCACCTCGATGGTCACGACACCACACTGCCACGGCGGACGGGGCCACGCCGCCAGACTTCTCTACGAGCGGGGACCGGCCATCGCCGGGCACGGGTTCCGCGGGGCGGCGCGACCGGCGGCGCTCATGCCGTCCGGACGTCGAAAGAGGCGAACATGTCCACCAGCGGCTGCGGGGCGCGGTCGTTGAAGATGACGTCCAGGCCTTCCGCGGACTGCTGAGCCGTCTCTTCGCTGCGGGGGAAGAGGACCTCCTCGTAGGCGGCGAGAGCTGTCTCGACGTCGTCCGGATGTGCGGCCAGGAAGCGCCCCAGATCCGCGCCGTCGATCATGGCGAGGTTGGCTCCTTCGCCGGCGAACGGCGACATCAAGTGGGCCGCGTCGCCGAGCGGGGTCACTCCCGGCACCCGCTTCCAGTGGTGGCCGATGGGCAGGGCATGGATCAGCCGGGGGATCAGTGAGCCGTCCGCGTCGGCGACCAGCTGTCGCAGCTCGGGTGCCCAGTCGGCGAAGTGTTCCAGCACGGCTGCTTTGGCGGGGGCCGTGTCGGTGAAGTCGATGGTCGACAGCCAGTCCTCGGCGGCACGCAGCGCGGTGTAGATGTGCAGGCCGCCGTCGGTCTCCCGGTGACCGAGGAAGCCCTTGTCGTCGCCCAGCGCGAAGAACATGCCGCCGCCGATCAGCTGCGCGGCCCCGGGGTGGCGGGCGTCGGCGTCCAGGAGGTCCACCTCGACGAAGGAGATCCCGGTGTACGCGGGGGTCGCGTCGGAGAGCAGGTGGCGGGTGCGGGACCAGGCGCCGTCGGCGCCGATGAGCAGGCCGGTGGTGAACAGGGTTCCGTCGGCGAGGGTGACCTCGTGCCGCCCGTCGCCCAGGGAGCGGGTCGAGGCGACCTTGGTGCCCCAGCGGACGGTGCCCGCCGGGAGGGAGCCGAGCAGCAGGTCGCGAAGGTCGCCGCGGTCGATCTCGGGCCGGCCGTTCGTGCCGTTGTCCGCCTCGTCGCGCCGGAGGCGGGCGTTCTTGTCGAAGACGCGTGTGGCCTCGCCGCCCCGGTGGACTTTGGCGAGGAACGCGTCGTGCAGGTGCGCGGCGTGCAATGCGGCCTGTCCGGTCTCCTCGTGGATGTCGAGCATGCCGCCCTGGGCGCGGGTCCGGGAGGAGGCTTCGAGGTCGAAGACGGCCGTTTCGATGCCGTGGACGTGCAGGACACGGGCGAGGGGGAGGCCACCGAGACCGGCGCCGATGATGGCGATGGGGTGGTGCGGAGGGGTGCTCATGGCGGAGCTCGATTCTCTTCGGGGGAGGGGTGAGGCCGGACGGTCGGGCCGGTCAGGGCGCGGGCCGCTCCGTGGTGAGGGTGCCGTTGATGACGGAGTGGAAGATCCAGGTGAGGCGCTGTTCCGGGGTTCCGGAGACGAGGTCGTCGGCAAGTGCGGCAATGCGCGGATGCGTGCCCGGGGAGGCCCCCCGCACTGCGGTGACCAGGGCGTTGTGTTCGTCCGCGCTGTCGACGGCGTGGGCTCGGGTGGAGTGTTCGGCGGCGGTGGCAGTGGCTGTCTGGAGCAGCACGTCCACTCCCCAGGCGGCCTGCGGTCCGGGCACCCGGCCTTCGTGCAGCAGGGTGAGGATGGCCTCGACCAGGGCCAGGTTATTGCTGCCTGAGGGCCGGGCGACCAGGGCGGAGTGGGCCAGCGCGGAATTCTCGAGAAGCACGCGGGTGTAGGAGATCAGCACCTGCGTCAGCCGGTCGCGCCAGTCGCCATCGCCATCGCCTTCGCCGGCAGTGGGCGAGAGGTCCACGGAGCCCAGCAGTTCGTCCAGGATCGCCGCGTGCGGCTCGGCGGTGTTGGCCACGTACACGTAGAGCGACGCAGGGCCGGTGTCGAGCTCCTGGGCAAGACGTCGCATCGTGACGCGCTGCAGCCCTTCGGCTTCCATCAGACGGACCGCGGTCTCGACGATGCCTTCGTAGGTGAGGGCGGGCTTGGCGGGCCGCTCGCGGCGGCTGCGGGGTGCGGGGGTTCGCGGGGTCACCCGACCATGTAACGAACATGTTCGTCGTGCCGTCGCGCCTGCGAATCTGCACCATGGACGCCCAGGAGGCGGTCGACAAGGTCCTCGCGGCGGGAGCCCGGCTCGTCACGCCGCCGACCGAACTGGCCTTCGGCGAAGTGGCCGCGCGTCCGGGGCCGCCGCCGCAAGGCGCTGTTCTTGCGCTACATCATCGGGTCGCTGTCCCTGCGGGCGATGCTGCTTTCCTGCTCGCTCTGATCCTTCAGCCGACGGGCCTTGTCCTTCAGCCGCTGGCGGTGCTCCGGATCAGTGGCCCGCTCCGCGGCCTGTTCCAGCTCCTGCGCCTTTGTTCGCATCTGCCGTATCCGGCCGTTGGACTCTTCTGCGACGCTCATGGTGATCACTCCCTTGGGTAGCCGAGCGGGCCCTGCCGACAGGGCAGTGCCGGTGCTCCTCCGCACGTCGAGGACCGCGTCACGGAACACCCTCTCCACGGGGAGCCTTCCCGTCGTACCCGGGATGAGAACCTCCCGGATCGGCGGCGGCCCGCCCCGCGCCGGTTCCGCGCGGGTTCCGCGCCGGGAATCACGGTGGCCACGAGCCCCGCCGTAGCACGAGCGCACCATATCGTCACGGAGTGTCATGGCTCCCATGGCGGTCCGGGATGAGTGCGCGGAGAGTTGATGGCGAGTTGGATTTCGCTCTCGTGGTCTCCCTGAGCGGAGGATATTCATGACTGTCGAAATGCCACGTCCGGCCCAGGGCCCTCCTGCACGCATGCTGACCCTGCCGGGCGTCTACGTCCCCCAGTACGACACACAGTTCCTGATGGCGGCGCTGGACCAGGAAGAGATGCGCCCTGGCAGCGACGTCCTGGATCTGGGCACGGGCAGTGGGGCGCTCGCGGTGCGGGCCGCACAACTGGGCGGGCGTGTCACGGCTGTCGACATCGCCTGGCGTGCGGTGATCACCGCACGGCTGAACGCCTTCCTCTGCCGACAGCGGGTCACCGTCCGGCGTGGAGATCTCACAGCGTCGGTATCCCGACGCTCCTACGACATCGTGCTCAGCAACCCTCCCTACGTGCCCGCTCCCAGCGGGCTGCCGCCCGGGCGCGGGCAGGCGCGCTCCTGGGACGCCGGGGGCGACGGCCGGGCCCTTGTGGACCGCATCTGCGACGTGGCACCCGCTGTCGTGCGTCCCCAGGGCGTGCTGCTCCTGGTGCATTCGGATCTGTGCGGCACCGAGGCCACCTTGCGGCGCCTGTCGCTGGCGGGAATGCGGGCAACGGTGAGCGAGCGCGCGCTCGTGCCCTTCGGGCCGGTGCTGCGTTCCCGGTTGCCGTGGCTGCGCGAACGGGGACTGATAGCCGACAGCCAGGACCGGGAAGAGCTGGTGATCATCCGTGCCGAACACGCCTGAACGGCCCCGCCGCATCACCGTCGACCCGGAAGGACCACTCCTGGTGGAGGGGCCGGTGGAGGTCGTCGCGGACGACGGCAGCGTCTCCACGTCACATCGTTTCGTCGCCGCGATCTGTACCTGTCGGCGCAGCCGGATCTACCCCTGGTGCGACACCAGTCACCGGCGCCGCACCAGGCCGGACGAGAAGGTCGACCAAGAGGGTGCGGCTGAACCCGCCGCCGGCGGGGTCGGGCGATGACCGCCTATCAGGAGTCGCGGAGCGTGCGGCCCGTCCTGCCGGTAGGGCGAGGTGAACTGTCCCATGCGGTGATCGCGGCGTTGGCCGGGGGGCGACCTCTGGCGGCCGGTACGGAGACCGTGCGGGCGGATCCCTATGGCGACGATCTGCAACTCGCCCTCTACGTCCTGTACGAACTGCACTACCAGGGCTTCGCGGGCGTGGACGATGAGCGGGAATGGGACCCGGAACTGCTGGAGTTCCGGCGCGTGCTCGAACAGCGTTTCCTCGAATCCCTTCGCTGCCAGGTCCGTTCCGCATCCAGCCTGGAGGAAGCGTTGGCCGCCCTCCTGGTCGAGCCTGTCGTCGCAGACCACGAGGATGCCGGGGTCAGCCACCATCTGCAGCGCGAGGGCTCGCTGGAGAACCTGCGGGAGTACGCGGCCCTGCGCTCCCTCTACCACCTCAAGGAGGCGGACCCGCACGCCTGGGTGCTTCCCCGGTTGTACGGCCGTGCCAAGGCAGCGATGGCCGCCGTCGAGTTCGACGAGTTCGGCGCCGGCCGCGCGCAGGACCTCCATGCCCGGCTCTATGCCGATCTCATGGAGGACCTCTCCCTGGACATCGGATACGGGCGCTACCTCGACGCGGCCCCCGCCGAGGCACTCGCGACGGTCAACCAGATGTCGCTGTTCGGCCTGCACCGAAGCCTGCGCGGAGCTCTGGTAGGTCACTTCGCCGCGGTCGAGGCGACCTCGTCACCGGGCTCCCGCCGCCTGGCCCAGGCGATGCGGCGAACGGGGGCGGGACCGGCCGCGGAACGGTTCTACGACGAGCACGTCGAAGCCGACGCCGTCCACGAACAAATCGTGCGCCGCGACGTGATCGGCGGTCTGCTGGCCGATGAACCCCAGCTCGAAGCCGACATCGCCTTCGGTATCGAGAGCACGAAGTTCCTGGAGGACCGCCTCGGCGCCCACCTCCTGCATGCTTGGCGCGGCAACCGCAGCGCCCTGCGAAGGCCGCTGAACAGCGTCCTGCCCACGCCATGAAGGCCGGGGTCTTCGGGCGGCACCAGGAACGGTAGTGAGCCCCCGCGCCACCCACGACATCGGCCCGTGAGAACTCGAGGATTTCTCACGGGCCGTCGTGTCACATTTCTTCGTCCCCCGGTGTCTTAGTAGCGCAGGCATGAAAACAGCCGACGCTGCCGACCGGGAGGCCGGCGCCCGGCGACCGCCAAGGAGGGCGCTGGCATGGGCAAGCGGACACCCGCCGGAGGACGCACCATGACGAGACTGCTCGCTGCGGTATCCCCGGCCGGGCCGGCGCGGCGGTGGTCGCGGCGGCGTACACCGGCGGACCCCTGGTCGACGCTGTTCGGCAAGATCGCCGCCTACACGTTCGTCGTACTCGTCGTCACCGGCATCCTTCTGGCCCTGTTCTACCGGCCGGACATGGCGCGCAGTCGCTACGAAGGTTCCTACCGCCCGCTGCACGGGGTGGTCGTGAGCCACGCCTACGCGTCGACCCTTCGCCTCAGCCTCGAGGTGCGCGGCGGCCTCCTGCTGCGGCAGGTGCACCACTGGGCCACGCTGATATTCGTCGCCGCGATCTGCCTCAAGCTGGTTCGCATGTTCTTCACCGGGGCGTTCCGCAGGCCACGCCTGCCGCTCTGGTCGATCTGGGTGATGCTGCTCGTGCTGGCCATGGCAACCGGACTGACCGGCACGATCCTGCCGGACGACATGCTGTCCGGCGGCAGCCTGGGGCTCGTCCAGGGCATCCTCCAGTCGATCCCGCTGATCGGAACCCGTCTGACCTTCTGGCTGTTCGACGGCGAGTTCCCGGGCGAGGCCATCATTCCCCGCTTCTACTGGCTGCACGCGGTGGTGCTGCCGGTCGCGATCATCGGCCTGTTCGTCCTGCGGCACCGGCTCGTGCGGAAGCACGGCCACCCCCGGCTGCCGGCGGCAGCCACCCGCCGTCCTCGGTGGCTGGGGCCGCTCCCGGTGACCGCCGGACCGGCGCTGTTCTTCGGAACCTGCGGGGTGCTGGTGCTGCTCGGCGCACTCGCCCAGATCAACCCGATCTGGCTGCTCGGCCCTTATCGTCCCGGAGAGATCACCGCGGGGGCGGTTCCGGACTGGTACCTGGGCTTCCTGGACGGCGCGGTGCGGCTCATGCCGGGCTGGGAGTTCGAGGTGGCGGGCCGCACGCTGACCCTCGCGGTGCTGGTGCCCGCGCTGATCATCCCCGGCGCGTTCTTCACCTTCCTGGCGGCGTACCCGCTGATCGAACGTCGTCTGACCGGTGACAGGGAACTGCACGACGAGCTGGATCGCCCCCGCGACGCGGCGACCCGCACGGCGGTCGGGGCGGGGGCCCTCGCCTTCTACGGACTCCTGTGGGCTGCCGCTGCCAACGACCAGATCGCTGTCCACTTCCATCTGTCCCTCAACGACGTCACCCAGTTCTTCCGGGTAGCCGTTCTGGCCGGACCGGTACTCGCGTTCGTTCTCACCCGCTGGTTCTGCCTCGGACTGCTGGAGCGAGCAGGCGACGAGGCCGCGCACGGCCGCGAGACCGGACGGATCGTCAGAACCCCGGAGGGCGGCTACATCGAGATCATGGAACCGGTCCGGGACAGGCGGAAGCCCGCCTCCATCGACCCGCCCGGTTCAAGTGGCCTACGCCCGACGGGATCCCGCCCACGGGCCGACCTGCACCAGTAGTGGTCAGTACCGATCGCGGACTTCGGCGGGGTCGGTGTCTTCGCCCACACAGAGGGCAATGTGCCCTACCTGATCGTCTACCGGCACAAGGCCCAGCTCGTCAGCCGGCGGTTTCGTTCGAGTAGACGAGCAGCGCCCACAGCACGAGGACATCCAGTGCGATCGCAACCAGCGCCCATACCGGGTAGTACGGCAGGAAGATGAACTGCAGCGCCATGGTCGTGGCCGCGAGGAGCACACCGGCGCCCTTGGCCCATGGCATCCCGATCAGCAGGCACAGGCCGACCACGACGAGAGCCGCGCCGAAGAGCAGGTGGATCCATCCCCAGGCGGTGACATTGAACCCGTAGGCG
Source organism: Streptomyces sp. H39-C1 (assembly GCF_027158125.1). NCBI lineage: Bacteria > Bacillati > Actinomycetota > Actinomycetes > Kitasatosporales > Streptomycetaceae > Streptomyces > Streptomyces sp. H39-C1. Next base: position 114,238 of record NZ_JAPVLS010000003.1, on the reverse strand, counting down.
TAGTTGACGACCGCTGTGTAGGGGTCGTTCTTCGCGATGGCGGAGGCACCCTGCAGAATGCCGAGGACGCCGCTGATCGCCAGGACCACCCCGGCGAACGCCGCTCCTCGCGGTGCCGGCGCCCTGGCGTGGTCCGTTCGCCCGCTGGTGCGGGGTACTCCACCCGACGGCTGGGCTGTCATCAGAACCTCCGTTGTCCGACGTTCCGGGACTGCGAACCGGGGTCCTTCGCGTGCCGATCCAGTCGAATCGTCCAGCCGGCTCCTCTTCCATGGTCAACCGCTCGGTCCAACCGTGCCACCGGAGGTTCCCGCACCCTCCGGTTACGCCCCTGACCGCGGGTTTCTCGTGCCGGACTGCGTGAGAAGACGCTGGAGCCAGCGGGTGCGGGCGTTGCGGGCGTCCTGACTGAGGGCCGCTCGCGGTGCCAAGCCGTCGAAGCCGTGGTAGGCGCCGGGCCATACATGCAGTTCGGCCTGGCCGCCGGCCTGCCAGATCGCATTCGCGTACGCCACGTCCTCGTCCCGGAACATCTCGGCCGAGCCGACCTCGACATAGGCCGGGGGGAGTCCGGAGAGGTCCGTGGCGCGGGAGGGGGCCGCGTAGGGCGGCAGGTCCGCGGCGCCGTAGCGGTCACCCAGCAGCGCCTTCCACACGGTCGCGTTGGAGGTGAGGTCCCATACGCCCAGGCCCGTCATCTGATGGCTGGAGAAGGTGCTGCCGCGGTCGTCGAGCATCGGGGACAGCAGCAGTTGTCCGAGTGCCCCGGGGCCGCTCCGGTCACGGGCCAGCAGGGCGAGGGCCGCGGCGAGTCCGCCGCCGGCGCTCTTCCCTCCGATGATGATGCGGTCCGCGTCGATGTCCAGTTCTGCCGCGTGCGCGGCTGCCCAGACGAGGCCGGCGTAGCAGTCCTCCAGCGGTCCCGGGTAGCGCGTCATGGGCGCCAACCGGTACTCCACCGAGATGACGGCCAGCTCCAGCGGGAGTGCCCACTCGCGGAGAATCCGTGGAAGCACGGACCACGCGTTGCCCATGACCATCGCGCCGCCGTGCAGGTAGTACAGCAGCGGCAGGGGTCCGACGAGTCCGGACGGCCGCGCGCTCACGAGCGTGACGTCCGGTCCGTCCGGCGGTCCCGGCACGGAGAACTCGGTCACCTCGAAACGGCCGTCGGCGCGCAGGTCCTCGGCCGTCGGTCTGGGCCGGGTCACGGCATCCCGCTCCTGCCGGGCCGCAAGATTGTCCGGAGTGACCGGCTCCCTCGGCCCCTTGCCCAAGGCGGCCAGTGCGACGCTCAGTTCAGGGTCGAATGGGGGAGCGGCTTGCGGCGTCGGGGCTCGGCCGGACCCTGACGGCGTGCGGTGGACACTCATGACCCGGCCTCCGGCCGGCCGGTGGGACGCTGCCCGGCATCCCCGGCCCGGCTCCGGATCATCGACATCAGCAGCCCGTGGGTCCCGGCGTCGGCAGCCACGACAAGTCCGCGGCCCGCCTCACCGATCGGGGCGCCGTCGATCCCGGTGACCACACAACCGGCGGCACGGCACAGAGCGATGCCGGCGGCGAAGTGCACGCTCCCCGACAGGTCGCCGCCATCGGTGACGTACGCGGCACGCTTGCCGGCGGCGACCCAGGCCAGCGCCAGCGTCGTGGACACGACCCGCGGCCGGAACCGCTCGACGAACCCGGCGTGGGCCAGCAGGTCCACGGCCCGGAAGCCGGGCGCGCTCGGGAACGGCGGATCCAGGTTGACGTCCACCAACTGCGTGGCGGACGTGGGCGCCAGCCGCACATCGGCGCCGTCGTGCCGCACCCTGGCCGTCTCACCGTCGGTGAAGAAGACCTCGCCACTGAACGGATCGGCCACCGCGGCCGCCCCGTCACGCAGCGCCACGTTGACGGCCACCAGCATGTTGCCGACGGCGTAGTTCAGCGTCCCGCACAAGGGATCAACCAGCCACTGGCGCGCAGCCTCGGCGGCCCCCTGCTGCCCGCCTTCCTCGCCCAGTACCGCGTCCTCGGGTCGGGCGGACCGGATGACGTGGAGAATCGCCTTCTCGGCCTCGATGTCGGCGGCGGTGGCAAAGTCCCCGGCGCCCTTGTCGACGCGGGTGAGCCGTTGGCCGTACATGTCACGCACCACGTCCGCGCCGGCGCGTGCCGCGGCTATCGCGACTTCGGCATCGTCAAGGCTCGCGGATGAGTTGATCATGCCGTGCAGGATACCGGCGGCACTCTCACCGACGCGGTGGGTCAGCTGGAACCACGACTCGTGGTCAGGTGGGTGAACAGGGCGTCGAGGGCGGCCGGGTAGGTGTGTTCGGACGGGGCGGCGAAGCCGATCAGGAGGCCCTGGGGGCGGTCGGCCGGTTCGTGGTGGAGTTCGGTGAGCCCGCGCAGGGCGAGGCCGTGGCGGGCGCAGTGGGTCAGGAGCTCGTGTTCGGTGGGGCCCTCGGACGGGAGGGTGAGGAGGGTGTGCAGGCCGGCCGGGACGCCGTGGGCCGTGAGGCCGGGGGTGGCGGTCAGCCGGTCGAGGAGGAGTTCGCGTCGGCGCCGGTAGCGCAGCCGGGTGGCCCGGACGTGGCGGTCGTAGGCGTGGGTGGTGATCAGGTCGGCCAGGACGAGTTGGCCGAGCGTCTCGGTGTACAGGTCGGCTTCCTGTTTGGCCCGCACCACCGGTGACACGAGATGGGGCGGTAGGACGATCCAGGCCAGGCGGAGCGCGGGCCCGAGGGTCTTGGACGCGGTACCGCAGTGGACGACCTGGTCGGGGGCGATGCCCTGGAGGGCGCCGATGGGTTGGCGGTCGTAGCGGTACTCACCGTCGTAGTCGTCCTCCACGATCAGACCACCGGTGGAGCGGGCCCATCCGCACAGCTGCTGGCGGCGGCCGGGATGCAGCGGGACGCCGGTCGGGTACTGGTGCGAGGGGGTGAGAACCGCGGCCCCGATGTGCGATGTCAGCGCCTCCACGCGGGCGCCGTGGGCATCGACGCGCAGCGGGAGAGTGGCGAGCCCGGCGCGCTGCACGACTGCGCGGAAGACGTTGTGGCCCGGGTCCTCGACGGCCGCGGTGGTGATGCCGGACGCGGCCAGCACCCGGCAGAGCAGACCCAGGCCCTGGTAGTACCCGGAGGTGATCACGATGCGCTCCGGGGTGGTGATCACCCCACGGGTGCGCCCCAGGTACTCGGCGAGCGCGCTACGGAGTTCGATCCGGCCCTGCGGGTCGCCGGCGCCGAAGACGTCGGGGCGGGCGTGGGTCAGAACCCGGCGGGTGGCGGCGAGCCAGGCCCGGGTGGGGAAGGCGCTGATGTCGGGGAGCCCGGGGCGGAGGTCGTGGCGGGGGGGCCGTGGGCGCCGGTTCGGGGCGCGTGGGGGCCGGGGTGTGGTGCGGCGTGTCGGCGACGATGGTGCCCGATCCCGGGCGGGTGGTCAGGTGGCCCTCCTCGACCAGTTGGTCGTAGGCGGCGCTGACGGTGCCCCGGGCGATCCCGAGTTCCTGGGCCAGCCCGCGGGTCGACGGCAGGAGCGCCCCGGCGGGCAGCCGCCCCTGCCGGATCGCCGTCCGGAGAGCCGACTCCAGGCCGGCGCGCCGCCCACCGGCGGCGTCGAGGTCGATGTGCAGATCGAGCCGGGAACTGGACCAAGAATTCGGCATGAGACCGGATCTTATTCCTGGTCCGATGGCGCTCTAGGTTCGAGGGGCGGGCCGGCCAGCACCCCCTGGCCGTTCTCGTTCCTCTCCGGTACGCAGCGACGAAGGGACCACAGCCGTGATCGTGATCGCCCACCTCAGCGATATCCACATCGACAGCGGACAGCGGAGCGTCGAGCGCACCAGGGCTGTCATGGACTATCTCGAGGAGCTGCCGTACGACCTCGATGCGGTCCTGGTCACCGGGGACATCGCCGACCATGCCCTGCCCGCCGAGTACGAGCAGGCCCGCCGGCTGCTGACCTCCCGGCACCCCGTCATGGTCTGCCCCGGAAACCACGACGAGCGCACCGCGTTCCGGCAGCACCTGCTCGGGCAACCCGGCTCGGCGGCACCGGTCAACCAGGTGAGCCGCGCCGCCGGTGTCGTCATCGCCCTGTGCGACTCCTCGGTGCCCGGCAAGGACGAGGGCTTCCTGGACGACGGGACGCTGGCGTGGCTGGAGGAGACCCTGACCCTGACCCCGGACGGGGTGCCGGTCCTGGTGGGGTTCCACCACCCACCGACCACCTTGCACGTCCCCTTCGTCGACGGCATCCGCCAGTTCGGTGCAGAGCGGCTGGCCGCGCTGACGGACCGGCACCCCGGCATCACGGCGTTCCTGTGCGGGCACGCCCACACACCGGCGGCGACCACCTTCGCCGGGCGCCCGGTACTGGTGGCACCAGGAGTCGTCTCCACGCTGCGCCTCCCCTGGGAGCACCGGTCGCACCCCCAGGACCACGTCCACCTGGACCAGCCGCCCGCCCTCGCCTTCCATGTCCTGGACGACGACGGACGGTTGACGACGCACTACCGGAACGTCGACCGCTGATCGACGGGCAACAGGTCGACAACTGACCGACGGACAACAGAGGGCGTCGTCCGCGTCAGTCGGGTCGTGCCGAATCCGCATCCCGTTCCGCTGCTTCTGCGACGCGCTTGATGTTCGCCAGCCGGTGGTCCCAGTCGGCCGCGAGCGCGGACATCCACCGCGCCGTCGCGTTGAGCGCGGCCGGCCGCACCGTGTACCGCACCTCGCGTCCGACGCGGCCGCCGGAAACCAGCCCGGCGGCGTCGAGGACGGCGAGGTGCTTGACCACGGCCTGCCGTGAGACGGGAAGGCGTTCGGCGAGCGTCGTCGCGGTGGCCTCTCCTCGCGCGGCGAGCAGATCGAGCAGCTGCCGCCGTGTCGGGTCGGCCAGCGCCCCGAGGACGCTGTCGACGACCTCGGCGGCGCCGGGAGGTCCTTCTGTCATGCGGAGGGCTCTTCGGCGCGCTTCTTGAGCGCGTCGAGTTCCAGGGGCCAGCCCTGGCTGTGGTCCTTGTGGTTCTCACTGCGCAGCTCCTCGGACCCGGCGAGCGTCGCGAACCCGCTCTCGACGACGCGCAGCCGTGTCTGGTCGCCTTCCGTGGTGAGGGTGAACTCCACAAGGGTGCTGTTGTCCTCGCGCAGTTCCTCTCCGGGAAAAGCGCTGGTCCAGCGGTACGCCAGGTAAGTCGGCGGCTGGACCTTCTCCACCCGGACCGGGAAGTCGCCGTGCTCGGAGTTCTTCGCCACCATCGACTCACCTTCCTTGGCCACGGTGCCGGGCAGGCTCGCCTTGTCGGCCACCCAGAAACCAGGTTGTGCCACCAGCGACCAGACGCGCCCCAGTGGTGCCGAGATCAGGGTTTCGCGCTCGATCCGGTCCTCGCTCATGAGGTGACTCCGTTCATCGCTGCATCGCTGCCATTGACTTGCAACTCCAGGGTTGCACGACATCTCATGACGTGCAACCCGCAGATTGCACTTCGGCTCGGCGTCGCCGCGAACCGGCTGCCCCCAGCCACTCCTCGGGTGACCGGCGGGATGCCGGTCATGCGCCGGGGCCGCCGCCGCTCCGGTAGGGGTCCAGGGCGGCGCGGCGTTCGTTGCAGGGCAGCCGGGAGAGCTTGGTGACCAGCCCCCACATGGTGCGCTCCGCCTCGAGGCCGGAGGGCGGCGCCAGCCCGAGCGATTCCGCGAGCGGCTTGCGCCCGACGTTGACCAGGGCGCGTACGGCTGCGGCCCATTCGTCGACGGCGACCACGGTGGACCGGTACCACAGCGGGATCAGACAGCCGAGCGCGACAGCGGTGACCAGGAGCAGTGGAGTGTCGGCGCGGGCCGAACCGAGAGCCGCCGCCGCGGCGCCGGTTCCGGTTCCTCAGGCACCATCCCGCGACCCCCTCGCATACCCGCTGCCACAGACGGTTGCGCTCCGTACGGTGCGCGCACAGTCTCCGGCGGTGACCGGGATCCTCGGCAATCCCCCACCGGGCGCCAACGACCATGAAAGAATGGGCACTTCGGCAGGGAGCGGCACTGCGGTGATGGGCAACGGCGCCCGACGGAGGCAGAGCAATGGCAGACGGTATCGCGGACGGTTCCCGTGACGCGGACGGTTCCGGCGGCGCGGAGCGGACGGAACTGCGCATCAGCGTCACCGGTACCCATAACCGGCACCTCGACCTCGAAGCGCTCCAGGAGTGGCTGGACACGTCCTCCTCCCTCAAGGAGGCCCGTGACCGGGGCGAGTTCACCGTCGTGCGAAGAGCCTCCCGTGACCAGCGCGACTCCATGGCGGGCGAGATCCTGCAGGACATCATCCTGGTCGTGGTCGCCGAGGCCGTGCGCCCGGTCGCCGAGAGCGCCTGGCGGTCCGTGCTGACCTGGGTACGCAACCGCCGCCGGCTCGCGGACCGTCGTGAGGAGCCCCGTGTCACCCTGGACGGCGGCGACCTCGGCCCCGGCCGGGAGATCCGCCTGGACAGCGACCAGAATCCTGATACCTCCGGTGCGACCGACGAGGTGGAGGAGGCGTAGCCGCTGTGCCGCCGTACGATCCGCGCGGCCGGGGGAACGACGCTGGGGCCGGCGGAAAACGGCACCGTGCCGTACTGCTCGGCGTCGACACCTACGAGCACCTGCCTCCGCTGCTTCCCGTTGCGCGCAGTGTGCAGTTGATGCGGCAGGCGCTCACGGCCGGAGACACCGGGGTACTGGATCCGGGTGATCTCATCGTGCCCGAGGGGGAGTTGGGCCATACCGCGTTCCGGGCCGCGCTCTCGGATGCCAGGGACCAGGCCGAGGGACTGCTGCTGGTCTACTTCGCGGGGCACGGCCTGGTCCGCAGCAACGGTACGGACCTGCACCTGATGGTCAGCGGCTCGCGCGTCACCCATAACCGTGAGCACCCCTTCGTGGACGCCATCTCCTGGCAGCACGACGTCATGGGCTCGCTCATCCACGCCAAGGCCGACTGGGTCGTCGTCATCCTGGACTGCTGTTACGCGGGCAACGCCCTGCGCGACTTCACCCCGGACGGCGAACAGAACTTCGCGGTGCTCACCGCCGCCGAGGCCGGGGTGGAGATCCCCGAGGGCAGTCCGGCGGACGGCACCCCCTTCACCCGTGAAGTGCACCGGCTGCTGACCAACGGCATTCCCGGGCAGCCGATGGTCACCTTCACCGGACTGGTGGCCGCCGTCCGGGAGGCGATGGAACCGGTCCGCGCGGTGGACGAACACCGCTGGCTCCCTGACGAGCGCCGCCGCGGTGACGACGTGGTGCTCTCCCACGCCGCGTCCGCGAATCTCCCGGCAGCTGCGCCCCCGGCCACCCCGCCGCCGGTGCAGGGCCCGCCTCCGGTCCCGGCGCCTGCCCGGTCCGGCGGTCGATTGAGGCACCGGCTGAAGAACCGTGCGTTCACCCGCACCGCGGCCGTCGTCCTCACGGTTCTCGCCCTGGCCGCCGCGGGCGGTGTGTACGCCCTCACCTCCGGTCAGGCGGCTGCCTGCGCGCCCCCGACGGAGCTGCGACTGCTCGCCGACCCGGACGCGCTGCCCACCGTCCAGAAGGCCGTCGACGCGTACCTCCAACGGCCCGGGGGCTGCCGGGCGGTCGGCATCACGGTGTACGCGGGGAAGGGCACGGACGCCGTCACGGCTTTCCGCAACTCCGCGGTCTGGCAGTCCCCGCCCGCCATCTGTCCCGCGACCGGCGACTGCCTGCGCCCGCAGCGCGACCTCGGGGCGCAGCCCGACATCTGGATTCCGGGTGCGAGCAGCACCTGGGAGCGCGCCAGGGAGGCAGGCAGACAGGCCGTCACCCTGGACCGGCTCGGCCCGGTCGCTTACTCCCCGCTGGTGCTCGCCGTCCCCGGGACCGTCTCGCTGCCGGCCGCCGACCAGACCGGCACGGCGCTCAGCGCGATCATCGGCCATCTGCGCGCGCCCCAGTCCCAGGCGGCGCTGCTGCGCCCCGACCCCGAGTACACCGACGCCGCACTGCTCGGCACGGTCGCGCTGTACACATCGCTCGGCGGCTCGGGACAGTCCCCCGCGGAGATCGAGCAGGGCATGGTGCAGGCGCTCAGCCCGTCCCCCTCGACGGCCCACGACCTGATGTGCGCCCTGGCGCGGGGGACGAACAACGCCCTGGAGGACCGGGCCGCCGTGCTGGTCCCCGAGCAGACCATGGCCCAGTTCAACCTCGGACCGGCCGACCCCGGACACCCCACGTGCACGTCCGCCACGCTGTCGAAGCGGATCGCCAACTATCCCGCCGACCTGCCCATGGCCGATCTGCCGTTCATCCACGTCACATGGAAGGGCGCCGACCGGCACAGCGACGAGCGGGCCCAGGCGGTACGAGATCTCTACACCTGGCTGACACGGCCCGACGCCCAGAAACTCTTCACCGGCGACGGCTATCGCGGCGTCAGCGACGGGCATCCCGCCACCCCCGGCCCCGGATCGCTGCTCACCGACCCCGCCAACTCCCGTGCCGTCCGCACCGACCTCCTGCCGTCGGTCGCGCCGGAGGTCTCCACCGCCGCGCTCGACAAGACCTTGCAGAGGTATCGCCAGGCGCTGGGTCCCGGCCGTGTCCTGTACCTGCTCGACAGCTCCTCGTCCATGGACGGTTTCTGGACCGGCCCGGGCCGCGCCAAGGATCTGCTCGCCCGGTCGCTGCGCTCGCTGGGGGCGAAGGACGAGTACGGGGTCTGGTCCGTCGTGGAGGACGGCAGCGCGCACCATCGCGAGCTGCTGTCGTTCGGCACCCACGACCGGAAAGCCGCCGAAGCAAAGGTGGCGGAGGCCGGAACCGTCCCCCAGGACGCCAGACCGGACCTCGCGCTGCACGAGGCACTGGCCGAACTGCGCGGCCGGGCGAAGGACGGCGACCGGCCCCAGCTGATCGTCCTCATCACGGACGACGAGGACTCGACGGGCATCCCGCCCGCCGCGTTGACATCGCTGGTCCAGGACGCGGTGGCCGGCGCCCCCAGCCGCGTCGTCACCGTCTCGCTGCACAGCGGCGGTTGCACCGCGGTCCCGCTCAACCAGCAGATCACGGCGGCCACCGGTGGCCGCTGTTTGGACCCGGCCGTCGAACTCGCGACGGAGCTGCCGGCCGAGGTCGCGAAGACCGGGACAGGAGACGCCGAATGAGCCGGACCGGGCGGCGCGCCCTCGCCGCACTCCTTCCCCTACTCGTCTGTGCGGCCGCCGCCTGCTCGTCCGGAGGATCACCAGGACCGCCGCCCGACGACGACGCCGTGGGGGCGAGCGGTCCGATCGTCGTCGCCTCAGGTCTGGACGTGACCGGATCCGGCGGGGTGCGCCAGCACCTCATCGAGGAGTGGAATCGGCGGCACGCGGGTTCCGCCGACCTCCAGGCCGAGCTGGTCGAACTGCCGGGCGCCGCCGATCAGCAGCGCAGCCAGCTGCTCGGCGCGCTGCAGTCCGGCAGCGCCCACTACGACGTGGTGAACCTGGACATCACCTGGATACCGGAGTTCGCGGCGGCCGGTCTGATCCGGGCCGTCCCCGCGACGGAGGCCAAGGACCCGGACCTGATCGGGCAGGTCGCCAAGACCGCCGACTGGAAGGGCCGTACCTACGCCGAGCCCTTCAACAGCGACGTCGGACTGCTCTTCTACCGGCCCGACTACCTGCGGCAGGCCGGGGTGGACCTGTCCCCGTCGGCCGTGTCGACATGGCAGTGGTCCACCCTCGGCGCCATCATCGAGGAGCTCGACAGTGCCTCGCCCTCCGGCCCCCGCAAGAGCGGGTACCTCGGCGGCTGGACCACCCAGCTCGCCGCGTACGAAGGGCTGACCGTCAACGTCATCGAGGCGTTCGAGTCGGTGGGTGTCCATCTCACCGACGAAGAGGGGCATTACACGGCGGACCAGCAGCAGCTCAAGGCCGGGCTCGTCGAACTCGGTGCCCGCGTGGGGCACGTACTGCCCGCGGCAAGGTCCTCGGACGAGAGCGCCAGCCTCACCCAGTTCGGCGCGGGCCAGACGGCTTTCCTGCGTTTCTGGCCGTACGGCTACGGTTCACTGGCCGCGCTGCTGCCGCCCACCTCGTACGGCGTGACGCGCCTGCCCGGGAATGCGGTCCTGGGCGGCCAGAACCTCGCTGTCACGGCGGACTCCCCGCGCGCGGCGCACGCCCGCGCGCTGATCGACTTCCTGACCTCCCCGGAAAGCGAAAGCTGCCTGCTCGACGCCGGGTTCGCCGCCACCCGCGTCTCCGCCTACGACGGAAGCGCCCGCCCTTGCTGGCCGAAGGTCGCCGAGACGTTGCACCGCGCGGCGACGGCGGGCGAGGACCCGGCGCGCACCCCGTCGACGCAGGACAGAGCCGCGTACCGGGCGACCGTGCTCAAGGCGCTGCAGGGCGCGGTCCAGCGGCCCCGGACCCCGTACTACGGCGCGTTCACCCAGGTCCTCCAGTCGTCCGTCCACGCCTGGCTCACCGCGGACCGACCCGATGTCGATGCGACCGCCGCCCAGCTCGACGCCGCACTCAGCGCCGCGCTGTCCGGCCACTGACGGCTTCGTGCCGTGGCCGTTCATTTGGATTCGACGCGGCCGAGCGGGTCGGGGCCGGCCGTCAGCTCGTCGCACGCCGTCTTCCAGGCGGAATCCCCGGGGTAGAGCTCGGTGCGGAGATAGGCCCAGGTGAGCCGCTGGACCGCGGCCACGCGCTCGGGGTTCTCGTCCGTGGTCTCGGCGACGTCGTATCCGGAGACCCCGCCGAGCCCGTGCTCCGCGTCGAACAGGGTGAGCAGGGCCTTGGGGCCGGGGGAGAGGACGTACGGATCGGCGTGCCAGTCCGGGCCCCGGACCGTCAGGTGGGCAGAGGCGTCCTTGTCACCGGCGACGACCAGCGTGGGCGTCGTCATCGCGGAGAAGTCCGTGGTCACGAAGAAGGAGAGATTCTCGGCCACGGACTCGGTGAGGGCATCGCCGCCCCGGCCGGGCGCGGCAAGCAGCACACCGGCCTTGATCCGGGGTTCGGCCAGGTTCACCTCCGTTCCGTCCTGTGGATCGGTGAGCCGGGCGCCCAGCAGCAGGCTCGCGGTGTGCCCGCCCATCGAGTGCCCGGCAACGGCGACCTTGCTGTGGTCCAGGCGCCCGCGGAGCTGCGGGACGGCGGCCTCGATCGCGTCGAGCCGGTCGAGGACGAGCTTCATGTCCTCGGCGCGCGATCGCCAGAACAGCGGTGCGCCGGGGGTGGCGGGATCCAGGGTCAGCGTCCTGGAGCTCAGATGGGTGGGCTGGATCACGACGAAGCCGTGCGCCGCCCAGAAGTTGACGAGGGGGGCGTAGCCGTTGAGCGAGGAGAGGTGGTTCGAGTAGCCCTGGCCGTGGGAGAGGAGGATGACCGGCAGCTCGCTCCCGGTCACGGGCGCGGAGACGCGCAGTTCCAGGTCCACGACCCGGCCGGGAGCCGGCAGCACCACCGGGGCGACCGAGAGGACCGGAGTGGGTGAGCTGAGGGTGTCGGTGGGGTGAGCCGATGCGTTCATGCTGCGTAGGTCCCTTCTATGGCCTTTGCCGCCGGTCTCTTCGGACAGCGGCGGGGGAGGCGGTCGGGAGCGTCCGATTCAGCTACACTGAAAACGGAGCGACGTTCCGATTAATATACGGAGCGCTGTTCCGTTTTGTCAACAGCGGCCGGAAGGAGAGCGCGGTGCCCACGACAAGCCCCTCCGGGGAGGTGCCGGCCCGAGGCAAGCGGGCCGACGCGCAGCGCAACCGTCAGACGCTGCTCACCGCCGCCGCCGCGGTGTTCGTCACCTCCGGCGTGGATGCGCCGATCCGCGAGATCGCGGCCAGAGCGGGCGTCGGGATGGGGACGATCTACCGCCACTTCCCGACCCGGGCGGATCTCGTCGTCGCCGTCTACCGCCACCAGGTCGAGGCATGCGCCGAGGCCGGACCGAGCCTGCTGGCCGGTGCCGACTCCCCGCTCACGGCACTCCGCCAGTGGGTCGACCTCTTCGTGGACTTCCTGGTGACGAAGCACGGACTCGCCAACGCGCTGCAATCGGACAGCAGCGGGTTCGAGGCGCTGCACAGCTACTTCCTCGACCGCTTGGTACCCGTCTGCGCGCAGTTGCTCGACGCCGCGGCCGACGCCGGCGAGATCAGAACCGGTATGCAGGCCTACGAGTTGATGCGCGGCATCGGCAACCTCTGCATCGGTCGGGACAGCGACCCCCGCTACGACCCCCGACGACTGGTCGGACTGCTCCTTGCGGGACTGCAGCGACCGCAGTCGTCCTGAGGTGCCGCTGCGCACCCGTGGTGTTCGCCTTCGCGGGCATGCCGACATCGACCTGACGGCGGTCTCCTTCTGCGACGTCAGCGGTCTGAACCTCTTCCTCGCCGTCAGCCAGTACGCCACAGCGGCCGGAAAGCAACTTCGCCTGAACCACCCCACGTCCGGGGTGACCCCTGGCCGGCAGCAGCCATCTGCTGCGTGGTCCGGCGGATTCCGCAAAGAGCACTCTCCATACCTCTAAAGTCGGTCTTGTGACCACATCAGCACCGTGGAACGCGCACCAACCCTCAGGCGACCTGTCCTGCCGGCAAGCGGGCGACTCCGGCCTGGGCGGCACGGCGCCAGGTGACCCCGGGTGATCAGTGATCGCATGGCGAACGTGTTGCGCCGGCTGCGCGACGACGGGCCCGGCGGGATCGCGCATGCCATGACGGCGGGTGCGGTCGCGCTGGGTGTGGACGGCCTCGCGGTGTCCCTGCTGATGGAGGACTCCGGTATCGAACTGGTGGCCTGCTCGGACGAGAGCGCGCAGACCTTCGAGGATCTGCAGTTCACCCTCGGGGAAGGGCCGGGCCCCGACACCGTACGCGCCGGCATCATGGTGTGGGTGCCGGATCTGGCGGGAGTGCGCCCCGACCGCTGGCCCGCCCTGGCCATGGAGAGCGCGGGCCTGGCGGTTCGGGCGGTGTTCTGCTTCCCGATCGGCCTGGGCGCCATCCGTGTCGGCGTGCTGACCGCGGTGCGCCGCACTCCGGGCCCCCTGAGCTCAGGACAGGCCGACGATGCCCTGGTCCTGGCCCGCGCACTGACCGCCCGCTGTCTGGGGGGCGGCGAACCCCGCCGACAGGACCCCGACGACCGCGTCTCCCGGGATTCCGCCCACGAACTGCAGCAGGCCGTCGTGCACCAGGCGACCGGCATGATCAGCGTCCAGCTCAGCCTGTCCCTGCCCCAAGCTCTGCTGCGACTGCGGGGTCATGCTTATGGCAGTGGCCGCACCATCACCGACATTTCCCGAGAGATCGTGGCCCGGCGGTTGCGCCTGGACCCCAACACCGACGGCACTGAGCCTGCTGTCGCAGACAAGGACTGATCGCCATGCCCCGCGAACAGCAACTCTCCCAGGTGTTCGTCGAGATCGCCGATTCCCTGATCGATGATTTCGACGTCATCGACTTCCTGCAGCAGCTGTCCGTCCGCTGCATGGAACTCCTCGACGTGGCCGCCGTGGGGATCCTCCTCGCGGACGAACACGGCATCCTGCGGGTCCTGGCCGCTTCCGACGAGCGCACCCGGCTGCTGGAGTTCTTCGCCACGCAGCACGACCAGGGCCCGTGCGTGGAGTGCTTCCAGAGCGGGCAGCCCCGCACCAACATCGACCTCACCGCTTCCCGGATCACCGACGACTGGCCGCAGTTCGCCACCCAGGCCCAGGACATCGGCTTCGTGGCCACGAACGCGCTGCCGCTGCGGCTGCGTGGGCGCATCATCGGCGCCCTGAGCCTGTTCCAGACCGATCCCGCCCCCCTGAGTTATCAGGACGTCTCGCTCGCCCAGGCCATGGCGGACATCGCGACCATCGCGATCCTGCAGCAGCGCACCTTGGCCCAGAGCGAGACCGAACGCGGCCAACTGCAATACGCGCTGACCAGCCGCATCGTCCTGGAGCAGGTCAAGGGCATCCTTGCCGAACGCTGGCAGCTCTCCGTCGACGACGCCTTCGCCGCGTTCCGCCGCTACGCCCGCAACCACAACCTGAAGCTCGCCGCCCTGGCTCGCGACATCACCGACGGCACCTTCGACACCGACGCCATCCCCCATGGCGTCGCCGGCACCGCGATGTGAAGCACGATCATGCCGCGACGCCGGCCCCGCGCCCCGACGTGACCGTCACGTCGTCGTGACGGGGACGCGCAGCGTCGCGTTCGCCACGCTCTGCAGGTGGCGCAGCGCCTGGCGGTACGAGTCCACGGCGCCGCACTGGAGGTAGTCGATCCCGTGCCGCACGCAGAACTCCCGTACCAGCGGCTGCACTCGGGAGAGGTTGGGTCGGGGCATGCTGGGAAACAGGTGGTGCTCGATCTGGTAGTTCAGCCCGCCGAGGAGCCAGTCGGTGACCGTGCCGCCGCGGATGTTGCGCGAGGTCAGGACCTGTCGGCGAAGATAGTCCGCGCTGCCCGACTCCGGCATCGGCATGCCTTTGTGGTTCGGGGCGAACGCGCACCCCAGATAGAGCCCGAACAGACCCTGCTGCACGACCACGAACACCAGGGCCTTCACGGGCGGCAGAACGAGCAGGACCACGGCCAGGAATCCCGCGGCGTGGAGCAGCAGCAACCCCAACTCCAGGCTGTTGTGCCTGTTCCGCCGCCGCAGTAGCGATCCCACGCTCAGCGCGTGCAGATTGGCGCTCTCCAGCAGGAGCAGCGGGAAGAACAGCCATACCTGCCAGCGGGCCAGCAGCCTGGCCGGGCCCCGCAGCGTGCGGGCCTCCTGCGGGGTGAACACGACGGCGCCCGGGGCGACGTCGGGGTCGCGGCCGGGTTCGTTCGGATGCGCGTGGTGGAGATTGTGCTTGCTCACCCACCAGCCGTAACTGAACCCGATGAGCAGGTTGGCGTGGACGAGGCCGACCACCGCGTTCGCCGGTCGGCGGCGAAAGATCTGCTGGTGCCCGGCATCGTGGGCGACAAAGCCGAGCTGGGCGAAGACCGCGGCCAGATACGCTGCGGTGCCCAGCTGCCACCAGGAGTCGCCGATGACGACGAACACGGCGATCCCGGCGGCGAGCAGCGCCGCCGTCACACCGATCTTGACGTAGTAGTACGCGGTCCGGCGCTCCAGCAGTCCGGCGCCCCGTACTTGCCTCATGAGTTCCGCGTAGTCGCTTCCCTGGGATCGGGTCGCGGGCGCGACCCCGAGCTCGGTCATGACTCTCTCCTCGCCACGGACGACATCAGCGAGACGGATCGCAGGACCGGCAGGGTCTGGACTGACCGAGCATTCAGGCAGGCTGACTGACAGGTCCTCCCAGTATGCGCGCCTGCCCGGTTTGTGAACTTGGCAAATCTGTCACAACGCTGCTGATTTCCCGGTGGGGACTTCCTGTCTCCGCGCCCGGCGCCGCACCGGAAGGTCACGCCTCATGCGGTCGGCCGCGCACCACACCATTGACGATCATGAGGTGGTGGGCGGACTACGGGCCGTGGCAGGTGTCGCACACGGTCTTGCGCCACCCTCGCGGAGTGTCTTCGCGGGTCCGGACGCGGCCGGGAGCGCCGCAGAATTCACAGGTGCGCATCGACTCCGCCTCTGCGGCAGTGATCAGGGCGCGCGCCGAGTTGCCGTCGTGGCCCACGGACTCGACGTGAATGCGCAGGCCGCCGAATTTCTCCCCGAGGTCCACGAGACGGTATCCGGGGGCCATCGCGCGGAGTTGGCGGTGCAGGCGGCCCAGCAACTCCTGCCAGCCAGGCCCCACCGTGTCAGCCCGTTCAGGGATCTGTACCGGCTGCGGAACGGGCGCTGTGCTGTGGTCGGGCATCGCACTATGGTCGCGCACCCGGCCCCTTCGGGGAACGAGCACGCCAGGGGCCTGTACGGGCGAAACCCGGGCCGCCGGGAGGACGCGTCACAGGATCAGGGCGTCTCACGTGCCTGATCATGTGCGGGCTGGCGTCCTGGCCGCGGCGGCCCGGGGGTCGTGGGGTGCGGGTCAGCCGTTGTCGCCGGCCCCGTAGCCCTTGTCGTCGTCGGTGTCGTGGTGACCGCTGATGTTCTGGCAGGTGTTGCCGAACACCGGGTTGAGGACCCCGATGACGTCGACGGTGTTGCCGCACACGTTGACCGGCACGTGGACGGGCACCTGGAGGAGGTTGCCGGACAGGACGCCGGGCGAGCCGACGGCTGCGCCGTGGGCTCCGGCGTCGGCGGCGGCCATACCGGCGCCGGCGGCCAGGACGGCGCCGGCGGCGGCGGTGATGGCGGCTGCCTGGGCAATACGGGACATCGAAGTCTCCTTGGAAGGGTTGAGTCCGCCGTAGGGATCACGGCGTTGACCCCACCAACGGGTCTGCTCCTCGGCAGGTCACGGGTGTTCCACCGAACGGACGCCCCGACGGCCGACCGGCCTTCCGTACCGCGCGCGCCGGGGACTCCGGCCGGAGGGGCCGTCCGGGTGAATACGGGTCCGCGGTGGGGGCGTCGTCCGTGTCCTGGGCCGTGCGCCTTCGTTGCCCAAGTGCGACATCGAGGTCCGGTCGGGCCTGGCAGTTCGCCTTTCTTCTGCCAGGTCCGGCCGCATCATCTCGCGACAGGGTGCGTGTCCTCGCGCTCCATCGGTGCCGGCTTTCCACCCTCGGTCGTGATCGGACCGGGTGCGGGGCTCCGAATGGCGGAAGGCGCACCTATCGGCTGAGATGGGACCAACAGTGTGCCATCTGTGACACACGGTGACCTTCGGGAAAGAGCCCGGCCTCGAAGGTTCGGCAAAGAAAGTCGCGTCATGACATCTGATCTCAGCACCACCCAGCACGACCCCAGCCACATAGGCCCAGACGATGAGCCCAGGCTCACCCTTCTCCGGGCGGTCGCTACCGCCCGGCCGCTGGACGAGGTCGCCTCACTGGTGGCCCTGCTCAACCGGACCGGTGAGTCGCCACGCCCGGGGGACGAGGCGTTGCGCATGGCCGCCGTCTCCCGCCCGGTGGACGAGGTCCTTCAGTTGGTCACCCTCCTGAAGAATCCCCCTCACACGATCGCCGACGCCGATACGGCGTTGCTCGCGGCAGCGATGGGTCGGCCCATCGAGGACGTGGCCGAGCTGGTGGCCGTCTTCGGCCCGGACAAGGACAACGGCTCCAGCAAGGACAACGGCCCCAGCGAGGACAACAGCCCGGGCAAGGACAACAGCCCGGGTAAGGAGTACGGCCCGGTCGAGGACAGGCCGCAGCGGCAGGGGACCGTCGTCGGCGCTTCGGAGAGCGCCACTCCGAGCGCTGCGAGTGCCACCGTTGCCGCAAGTGCCGCCGTCCCGCGCGCCGCGCAGGCCGTCAGCCGACGAGCCCCGGCGGCCACCGTCGGGTTCGAAGGTGTGTCGCCGGAGCGCTCGGCGTCGTCGTCCCTGCGATCCCCGCTGCGCTGGCCCGCCGCCATGGCGCTGTTGATGATCGGCGCGCTCCACCTGCCGACCGACATCGCGGGCCTCCGTTCCGGCGGACCGGCGGCAGTCGCGTCCACGGTCATCGCCGTCCTCAGCCTGGCGCTGGCGTACCTGCTGGCCGCGCGGGACACGGTGTGGATCTGGGCGGCCGCCGCGGCCGCTGCCGTCGGCATCGTGGCGGTGCACTCCATCGCCGCAGGAAGCAACTCCGTGCATCTGCTCAGGGACAGCCTGGGCAACCTGTTCGCGGGCGCGGCCGCGCTCGCGGTGGCCTGCGGTGTCATCGCGGCCGTCCTTGCGGGAGCGGTGCTGATGCGCAGGCAGAAGCCGCGAACGGTCGACGACGATTCCTGACGGTGTTCCGGTCCCAGCCGACCGGCTCCGTGCACAAGCGCCCTAAGCGCCCCAAGGGCCCCGAAACCTGTGCGGTTTCGGGGCCCTTGGGGTACTGCCGGACGTGAGTGTCAGTGGTTGGCGACACCGTTGCCGGACAGGACCGGAATCTGGTCCAGGATGTGCGACAGCGGCTCGTCGCCCTTGATCTGCGAGGAGTTCTCGGCGCACTGCTGGTTCTGCGGGGAGGACAGGACGTTGATGTCCTGCACCGTGATCGGGACGGCGCCGACGAGGGAACCGACGTTCGCCTTGACGGGCAGGCCGATGCACGGCTTGTTCAGCGTTCCCTGAACCAGACCGACCTGCGGGCTGAGGGTGCCGCCGGTGTGGGTGTTGCCGTACGACTGCTCGGCGCCGTTGCCGTTGGTGGTGGACGCGCCTTCGTCGTTGCCGATGGCCATGGCCGGGGAAACGAACGCAGCGGAGACGCCGACGATGGAGGCGGCCACCGCGGCGGTGCCGAGGAACTTCTTGAGCATTTGCAATCCTTTGGAGATGAAGCGGGCAGCACAGGGAAGAACATGCTGCTCAACTACCGATCGCCGACGTAGTTCCGTCGTTTCACCCGAACGGTGGCGCCGCCAAGTTGTGGCTCGGTCGCCCAAGTCCTGAGGAGATCACGCAGGGGGCACCTTGCAGGCGGATTCCGGGGCACGTACGCCCGGCCGACCGCCCTGGTTCCGAGCCGTGGATGTCGCGCCGTGCGAGCGCCCCCATCGTCGGAGCACCGGCTGGCCCAGGAGGATGCCGATGGTCACCAGGGCGAGTCCGCAGAACTGCTTGACCGTGAGCGCCTCCCCGGCGATCACGGTGCCGAGCAGTACGCCCGTCACCGGGTTCAGGAGACCGACCAGGCCCACAGTGGCGGCGGGCAGGTGGCGCAGGCAGGCGAACCAGGCGGCGAAGGCCAGTGCGGTCGCCACGACGGTGACGTAGCCGAAGCCGAGGACGGCCGCCCCGTCGAGGTGCGGCGGCGCCCCCTCGGCGGCGACGGCGAGCGGGAACAGCAGAAGACCGCCGGCGATGAGCTGCCAGGACGTCGAGGCGAGCACCTCGACCTCGGTGCTCCAGCGCTTGGCGAGGATGTAGCCGCAGGAAGACATGAGCATGGCGGCGATGGAGGCGCCGACGCCGAGAAGATCGATCGAGGTGGCTCCGGTGAACAGCATGAGGTAGACGCCGCCGATGCCGACCCCCGCGCCGATCAGGTGAGCGGGGCGTGGCCGCTCGGCGATGAGTCCCCAGGCGATCAGCATCATGACCATCGGCGAGGTCGCCATGACGGAGGAGGCGACGCTGGTGGGCAGCCGCTGCGCCGCGATGTAGATCAAGGCGAAGAACCCGCCCATGTTGAGGATGCCGAGGGCCAGGGACTTCCACCACCACGACCCGTGCGGTCGCGCCCGGCAGGCCGCCAGGAGGAGCAGTCCGGCCGGCAGCGCCCGGAAAGCCGCGCCGTACAGGGGCTCGTCGGCGGGCAGGAATGCGCGGGTGACGTAGTAGTTCGTACCCCACGCGACCGGCGCGATCATCGTGATCAGGGTCCACCGCAGATTACCTTCCATGGAAGCCATTATATCTTCCTTGGAAGGTATAATGAAGTCATGTCACCACCGCTCGACCACGTCGCCCGCATCCAGGCCGAGTGGGCCCGCGAACGTCCCGACGTCGACGTGGCCCCCCAGGCGGTGATCGGGCGCCTGCACCGTCTCGCCGGGCTGCTCACCGAGGAGCTGTGCACCGTCTATCGGCGCTACGGGCTGAGCGAGGGGGAGTTCGACGTCCTCGCCGCATTGCGCCGCGCGGGAGGGCCGTGCGAGCGGGCCCCTGGCGCACTGGCCGCGCACACCATGGTGACCACCGGCGCGATGACCAAGCGGATCGGCCGCCTCGAACGCGAAGGGCTGGTCACCCGCCGCCGCGCCGCGAGTGACGGCCGTGGGCGCGTGGTCGCCCTCACCCCCGCGGGGCGGGAGTTGATCGACGCCGCGTTCGCCGAGCACATGGGCAATGAGCGACGCCTCATGGACCGCCTCACCCCGCAGGAGGCGGCGCACCTTGAAGTGCTCCTCACCGCGTGGCTCTCCCGCGTCGAGCCGCCACTCGGCTCGTGAAGATCCCAACGGGCTGCGGGCGGGGCCTGCTCAGGTGTTGCTCCGCCGTCTAAGGTATTGATCATGTTCAAGTCAGGGGTGGGGCTGGTCGCGGTCGTGGTCGGGCTGCACTTCCTGCCCTTGGCCGCGGTGTTCGAGCAGCCCGGGCTGAGGGTGCCGGCGGCCCTGCTGGTCGCGGCCGGAGCGGCAGCTGTGGCGGTGTGGCTCGGGGACGGCCCGGACAAGACCGTGCGTTTGGCGGTGGGCCTGATCTCCGCACTGGCCCTGGGGGGCACGGCGCTCTGGACGGTGCGGGGTGGGGCGGTCGCTGCCTCTGCCGATGTCCCCGAGTCGATGGTGCCGGTTGGCGACACGTCTCCGGCCTGAACAGTTGCCTGCCGCACTGGACTTGGATACCTGACGTCGGATCACCCGATGGGGGTCATTCGGCCGCCGTGAAAGCTCCGTCGGTGAGGAGGGGAACGGTGTCGCGGGCGTCCCGTTGCATCGTTCGCCGGAAGCGATCACGGCGACGGGACGGTCGAGCGTTCCGTGGCCGTGCTGAGCGAGCCAATGGCCTACCGCCGTTGCATTGCGCAGCACGTCGACGACCACCAGGCATGCCACGTCCGCCGCCAGCCGTTACGCGCCGACGGTTCCCCAGTCGAACCGTGCTCCAGTGCCTGCTTGCAGAAGTCAACTGTCCATGGGCGACGACAATGCCACTCCGTCCAGGTGTCAACGCCTGGGCGGGCACCCCTGATCAGACCCTACCGGGATCGACGCGGAGCCCCACTAGCGACAGCAGTCATTGGTTATAGAATCGCCTCGTGAACAGTGAGGATGAAGTGTTCGAGGCGGTGGGTGCCCTGGCGGACCCGGTCCGCCGTGGTCTGTATCGGCACGTGGCGGCGACGCCGGGTGCCGTCGGCCGCGATGCGGCGGCCGCGGCGGTCGGGATCTCTCGCTCGCTCGCCGCGTTCCATCTGGACAAGCTTGTCGAGGCGGGCCTGCTGGCCGTCACCTATCAGCGGCTGTCGGGGCGCAGCGGGCCGGGGGCGGGGCGTCCGGCGAAGTTGTACCTGCGGGCGCCGGGCGAGCGGGCGGTGTCACTGCCGCCCCGCTCCTACGATGCCGTCGGCCGGCTGCTCGCGAAGGTCGTCGACAGCGCCGGACATGACCGGGAACTGCAGTCCGCGGCCCGGGCGGCCGGCGCCGCCGAGGGCGCGGAACTGGGCAGCGATGCCGATCCGGTCGCGGCGCTGCGGTCGCGTGGCTATGAGCCGTACGGGGACGGGGCGACGGTCCGGCTGAACAACTGCCCGTTCCACTCGCTGGCCGACGAGTTCCCGGCGCTCGTCTGCGGGATGAACCTGGCCTTCATCGAGGGCCTGCTTCCCGGATGCGCCGGTGGCGGGGACTGGACGGCCGCCATGGACCCACCGCCGGAAGGGTGTTGTGTCACTCTTTCTAAAACTAATGATGCTTGACGATAGAAGCCTGGTCCGGTCATGCTGACACCATGACCAACTTCCACCTGGCCCAGGTCAACATCGGACGCATCCTCGGCCCGCTCGACGGTCCCGTACTGGCCGACTTCGTAGCGCAGTTGCCCGAGATCAACGCCCTGGCCGACCAGGCCGCCGGATTCGTCTGGCGCATGGTCGACGACGACGGCGAGGACTCGACGAGCCTGCGGCCCGACGGGGAGGACGACCTGCTCCTGATCAACTGCTCGGTCTGGGAATCGGTCCAGGCGCTGAGGGACTTCACCTACCGCAGTGAACACCTGAAGGTGCTCAGCCGCCGGCGGGAGTGGTTCGAGAGGATGTCGGAGCACCATCAGGCGCTGTGGTGGGTGCCTGTCGGCCATCGCCCGACGACCGCCGAGGCCATGGAACGCATCGCCCTGCTGCGGGAACGCGGCGACGGGCCTCTCGCGTTCACGTTCCGCAACCCCCAACCCGCACCGGCCTCCGCGGTCCTGCCCGCTTAGCTGGAGGACGACAACTGACCGTGCGCCGAGGTCAGGCCGTTGCGACGCGGACAGCGGCGAGCACCAGCAAAGCCGGCCCCCCGAGCATGCAGTCGACGGCAGCCCGGATGAGACGGAACTTCCGAGTGGCGAGGGCGGCCATGAATCTCAAGTGCTCCAGTCGGCCTGAAGAGAGGCGACCGTCGCGGCGATCCGCTCCTGCCCCGTGTCGTGCTGCGGGTTCGGTGCGGTGGATGTCATCGAAGTGTCCTCTCCTTATCAGCAGACTTCCCCGTGCCGGGATTGTCCGGCAACCCGACGGAGAGTCCGGGCGGCCTTGCGGTCTAGGACGATCGGCCCACCAGTTTCCCCGGCGCTCGGCTACAGCAACGAGCGCTGCGGTGCGAAGGAGCCCCGCCGTGGGTTCGCGTACGGGCTGCTGCAGTTGGAGAGCGGCATCAACGGCCTGGTCGCACTCGGGCACGGGGTGCCGGTGGTACTAATCACGGGTGACCTGAGGGGGCCTTCCCCCGTGATGGTGGGCACGCGGTTATTGATCACGCGGCGAGCGTGAGTTTAGCGTTGTGGTGTCGGTGTTCGTAGGCGTCGGGGCTGAGGTGGCCGTTGGTGGAGTGTCGGCGGCGGGTGTTGTAGCGAGTCAGCCAGGCGAAGACGGTGCGGCGGCAGGTGGTGGCGTCGCCGTAGTCGTGGGCGCTTTGGAGGGTCTCGCGTTTCAGTGAGGCGTGGAAGCTTTCGCAGGCTGCGTTGTCGGCGCTGGTGCCGACCGCGCCCATCGACCGGGTGACCCCGAGGTGGTCGCAGAGGCCGGCGTAGGCCCTGGATCCGTACTGGGCTCCGTGATCGGAGTGAAAGACCGTGCCGTCCAATGAGCCGCGGGTGCGGGCGGCCATCCGGAGCGCGTCGGAGACCAGGTCCGTGCGCATGTGGTCGGCGATGGACCAGCCGACGATCTTGCGGCTGAAGCAGTCCAGCACGGTCGCGAGATAGAGGAATTTCCCGCCCGCAAGCGGGAGATACGTGATGTCGCCCATGAGCTTGCACCCGGGCTCGGTGGCGGTGAAGTCCCGGCCGAACAGGTCGGGGACGGTCCCGGCTGCCGGGTCGGGGACAGTGGTGCGGACGCGTCTGCGCAGGCGGATCCCGGTGATGTCGAACGCCCGCATGACCCTGGCGATCCGCTTCTCGTTGACCGCATGTCCCCTCTCGCGGAGCTCGGCGGTCACCCGCGGGGAGCCGTAGGCGCCGCCGGACTCGCCGTGGACCTCACGGATCTTCTCGGCCAGGACCAGGTCCTCGCGCTGCCGCGCGGCACGGGCTTCGGCGCCGGCGAGCCACTTGTAGTAACTGGACCGGTTGACGTCCAGGACCTGGCACAGCCGCTTCACCTCGTAGGTGGCCCGGAGGTCGTCGACGAACTGGAAGCGGCTGATCACCAGTTCGTCTCTCCGGCGAAATACTTGGCCGCCTTGCGGAGGATGTCCCGCTCGGTCGCGAGCTTGCGCTCACTCGCCTCGAGTTCCGCCACCCTCGCCTCCAGGCGCCGGACCCGCTCGTCCGGATCAGCGGACGCGACCGCTGCCGGCCGGGAGGGAGGCCGCGCAGCCGCGGCGGTGACGCCACGGCGTTCGCGGTCCCGCAGCACCCACGCACGCAGGGTCGCCCGGTTGATGCCCAGGTCAGCGGCGATGCTCTTGTACGTCGCCCCGGGTGTGGACTCGTACAGGGCCACAGCATCGGCCTTGAATTCGTCCGAATAGTCCTTCAGCGCCATCGGCGGTCTTCTCGCTTCCTCCGGATCAAGCAGATCCAGTATCAGCGTGTCCACCACACAGGGGGAGGCCCCAGGTACTGATCACGGGTGACCTGACCACGGCCGAGGAGATCGAGCCGTTCTGCCCCGGTATTCGTGCCGCTGTGGTCAAGACCTCGGTGTCGCGCTTCGCCGCCGACGGCATGCACCCGGCGCAGGCTCGAGAGGTGATCCGGGACGCCGCCCATGAGGCGGTCCAGGACCTGGCGCACGCCGCACCACCCACGATCGAACTCCCCGCCACCCTCACCGTCCGGTTCCGCAACGCCGACCTGGCCGAGATGGCGACGTGGATCAACGGTGCGGTGCGCGAGGACGCGTTGACCGTGTGTCTCACCGATGCTGACCCGATCCGTCTGTACCGCGGCTTCGTCGCCGTGTTCATGCTCACCCGGGCCATCGCCGAGTGACGGCAGCGCCCGAATCCGGCAGGTGGAGTTCGGAGTCCGGCAACGGCTTCGATCCACGCGTCCTGGACCGTCCCGCACCGGCCGGGGCCTGCGGTCACTCGCCCGAGGTCACGGCTTTGAGTTCGTCGAGCGACTCCCGTAGGTACTCCGCCAGGGTGCGTTGCCCGGTGTCGGCCACCCAGCGCTCGAAGCCGACCTTGAACACGGCGATGCCCGCCTCCGCGGTGAGGCTCGCGGCCGGGTCCTTGACGCCGCGCCGGCGCAGGGTGGCGGCGAGCGCGGCGGACAGCGAGGCGAGCTTGATCAGCTCGCGCTCGCGCAGCTCCGCGTTGGCCATGATGACGGCCTGGCGCTGCTGGGCGAACTCATGGCGCTCCAGGAAGAAGGCGGCGACGGTCTCCAGCGTCGAAGCCATCGCGTCGATCGGTGCGGCCGCGGCCGGGGTGTCGGCCAGCGTGTCCACGAAGGCCTGTTCCAGGGCGTGCGCACCCCCGAACAGCACCTCGCGCTTGTCGGCGTAGTGCCGGAAGAACGTCCGCTCGGTGAGCCCGGCGCGTTCGGCGATCTGCGCGGCGGTTGTCTGCTCGAACCCGTGCTCGCTGTAGAGGTCCAGCGCCGCCTGTTCCAGTCGTCCGCGCGCGTTCGGTTCCCATCGGCCCATATCCGAGATCTTACGTGATGACAGTGACTGACATCGGGTGCTACGGTTGATGTCAGTCACTGACATCGGCTCGATCGCCGCACATTCC
Source organism: Streptomyces sp. H39-C1 (assembly GCF_027158125.1). NCBI lineage: Bacteria > Bacillati > Actinomycetota > Actinomycetes > Kitasatosporales > Streptomycetaceae > Streptomyces > Streptomyces sp. H39-C1. The sequence continues at coordinate 89,319 of NZ_JAPVLS010000003.1, read as the reverse complement.
GTGTCCCGGTACCGCGCGGCGAGGACGGTCGACCTATCCGGAGGTTCTCCTCATGCGTGTGTTCATCACCGGCGCGTCCGGCTGGATCGGTTCAGCCGTGGTGCCGGAGCTCATCGGCGCCGGCCATCAGGTCGTCGGGCTCGCCCGCTCGGACGCCTCGGCCGCCGCCCTCACCGCGGCCGGCGCCGAGGTGCGGCGCGGCACGATCGACGATCTCGACACCCTGCGCAGCGCGGCCGCCGAATCCGACGGCGTGATCCACCTCGCCTTCAAGCACGACATCGCGTTCTGTGGCGGCTTCGAGGACGCCGCCGACGCGGACCGGCGTGCCATCGACACCTTCGGCGAGGCGCTCGCCGGCTCCGACCGCCCGTTCCTCATCGCCTCCGGGACCCTCGGGCTGGCGCCGGGGCAGGTCGCCACCGAGCAGGACGGCCAGGCGTCCGCCCCGGTCGGCGACCACTGGACCGGCGGCCTGGCCAAGCGGGTGGCCAACGCACACGCGACGGCCGCCCTCGCGGAGCGCGGCATCCGCTCGTCGGTCGTACGGCTTCCGCCGACTGTGCACGGCGACGGGGATCACGGCTTCCTCGCCGCCGTGGTCGCCATCGCCCGCGAGAAGGGCGTCTCCGGCTACATCGGCGACGGCGCCAACCGCTGGCCCGCCGTGCACCGATCCGACGCCGCCCACCTCTTCCGCCTCGCGCTGGAGAGTGCTCCGGCCGGCTCCACACTGCACGCGGTCGCGGACGAGGGCGTGCCGATCCGTTCCGTCGCCGAGGTCATCGGACGGCACCTCGCCCTGCCCGTGGCCTCGGTCCACCGCGACGACGCGGCCGGACACTTCACCTGGCTGGCCGCTTTCCTCGGCATGGACAGTCCCACCTCCAGTGCGCATACCCGCGAATTGCTGGGATGGCAGCCGACGCAGCCGGGCCTCATAGACGACCTCGACAAGGGGCACTACTTCGCCACTCCCTCCTCCTGACCGTCCGCTCCAGGAGGCGTCGCCTGGCCGGCGGAAGAGATGTCAGTGGCAGGTCGGGTCATGGTCGTTGTGAACGATGAGCGATTCTCCCGGCTTGCCGCCGAACATCTCCCCGACGATCTCGCCGAGCGGCGGACCGCGCTGCTGCGCCCCTGCATACGTCTGCGCCGGGCCGCCCGTGGTGAGCAGGCGGTGACGCGGCGGTCGCGGCCGACGCGGACCGCGTCCCCGTCGTCGCGCAGGCAGAGCTTCACCGACTCGCCGAGCAGAGTGCCGATGTCCTGGGAGCGGTAGCCGGTGGCGTGGACGAGGATGTCCGATTCGAGGATCTGATGTTCCCCGGTGGGTGCGCATCGTGACCAGGTCCTTCAGGAAGGACACCCGCATGGTCGCATCGTCGATGAGCATGCCCCGATGCCATCCGAAGCGTGGCTGCCGTTCCAGGAATGGGGCATTCAGCCTCTGGTCCTCGGGGAGTTGTGCGTTGTGTTCCTCAACGGCTATGGCGAGAGCCAGATGTGACGGGCCGAAGCCGATCCCGAGGACATCGTGGATGATGTCGGGCATACTGCGCGGTGCGTCACCGATGCATCGACTCCCTCAACGACGCTCATATTAAATAAGGTAAGGCTTGCCTTGCCATAACGGCGTCGGAGGGAACCACCATGCGGGTCGTCATGTCTGAATGAGGGGGAACCATGGCCTTGTACGCACTGCTGGTCGGCGTCGACGCGTACGAGGCTCCGGTCCAACGGCTGAACGGCGCCCGCAACGACATTGCGGCAGCGCAGGCCTTCCTGGCCGCGAGCGTGCCGCCCGACACGTACTTCCCGCTGTGCCTTCTGGATGAGGACGCGACCCGGGCCGCGGTGGTCGACGGCTTCCGGGACCACCTGGGGCGGGCCGGAGCCGGGGACAGCGCGGTGTTCTGGTTCTGCGGCCACGGGTCGCAGGCCACGCCGCCGGACGAAGCCGCCCACCTCGCACGGCTGGAGCCGGGCGGCATGCTCCAGACGGTGCTGTGCGTGGACAGCCGGCACGACGGGACCGCGGACCTCTACGACAAGGAACTCGCGACGCTGATCGCGGAGGTGGCGGCGCGCGGGGTGCACCTGGTGGCGGTGATGGACTGCTGCCACTCGGACAGCTCCACCCGGGCGGGCGGTGACGCGGCGGCGGGACCGGGGGACGGTTTGCTGACGGCCCGCTGGCAGCCCGCCCGGACCACACCACCATCGGCCCACCTGCGGAGATCCGGCCCGCGGTCTCGGAGACCCGCCCCAGCCGGCGGCCGATCAGCCCGGCTCCGTAGACCGCCAGGGGCGTGGCCGCCGCGAGCGCGATCAGCGAGGCAACCACCATGACCACGTCGAGCCGGAACAGTTCGTGGCGCTCCGTGCTCATGTTGACCTGCAGGGCCAGCACCGGGCTGCCCGGGCCGTCGACTCGCTGGGCGGCCCAAACGCTGGGTCCCACATTGCCGTGGACGCTCCCGTCGTAGGCCGTGTGCCGGTCACCGTCGGCCGGGTTCCGTAGCGTGTAGGGCAGTTCGGCCGGATCGAGCTCGGCACCGTCGGTGAGAGTTCCGGTACGCCGGTAGGTGTCCACGGCCGAGTACACACCGTTGGAGGCCCGCATTTCGGCTCTGCCCAGAATGTCCTGCGCGGTCCATGCGTGCACCAGCAGGCCTACCGCGGCCGCGACCAGGCAGGCCGTGGCCGCGGCCAGTGCGGTGATCTTCCAGCGCAGGGGCACGCGGGCCGGACGCAGGCGGTGGAACGGGTGCACCGGCCTCAACGCCTGAGCTTGTAGCCGAAGCCGCGGACCGTCTCGATCCTGTCCCGGCCCAGCTTCCTGCGCAGCCGCTGCACGCACAGGTCCACGACCCGGCTGTCGCCGTCCCAGCCGTACTCCCTCACGTTCCGGAGCAGGGTGTGCCGCTCCAGCACGATGCCCGGGTGGGCGGCGAACTCCAGCAGCAGCTTCAGTTCGGTCGGAGTCAGCGCCACCGGGCTGCCGGCGACGAACACCTCCAGGCCGCCGGTGTCGATGGTCAGGTCGCCTAGGACCAGCAGTTCCCCCTCGGAGAGGAGCGGCTCGTCGCCCGCGGCCTGCCCGGGTGCCGGGGCGGGCGGGTAGGTCGCCCGGCGCAGCAGCGAACGGATGCGTGCCACGAGCACGCCGGTCTCCACGGGTTTGACCACGTAGTCGTCCGCCCCGGCCTCCAGACCGGCGACGACGTCGAGCCCGTCGCCGCGGGCGGACATCATCAGAACCGGCACCAGGCTGGTCTCCCGGACCTTGCGGCACAGGCCGACGCCGTCCAGGCCGGGCAGCATCACATCCAGGATCAGCAGGTCGAAGCTGTCGTCGCGGAAGAGCTCCAGCCCCGTCAGCCCGTCGGCCGCGGCCTTCATCCGGTAGCCGTAGCGATCGAGGGCGACGGTGAAGGACCGGCGCATCAGGTCGTCGTCCTCCACCAGCAGCACGCGCGCAGGCCGCGGAGCGGCCGGGGCCGGGTTAGCGGGGGACACGGGCAGCTGGCTCCTGTTCGGACGACGGGTGGCAGAGGTCCCGGGTGGGCTGACGCGGCCGGCGACCTGGAAGGAACGATATGTCAGGCCCTCCGTGCCTCCTCTTCGCCACGGCCCGGCGCATCGGTTCGATGGACAACGAAGCGCTCGCTGATACCGGCCCGATACAAACCCGCCACGTCGGCGCGTCGCTTGACGACCGACGCCGTGACGTCAGCAGTTCCCGCCCGGGCCGCCGAAGAACAGGTAGGTGCCCCAGTCGTACGACACCGAGTTGTTGGTGATCTGGAGTGAGTAGCACGTTCCGGTGACCGAGCCCGCTTGCGCAAGGTTCGGGTACACCGCGCCGCCGCCCACCGGGAAGACCGTCGCTGTCCGTTGGTACGCGGCTTGGCCGAAGCCCGCCGTGGCGTGTTGGCCGGAGCCCATCGGGGGCCATGTGCTGACCGCGGACCCGACCTCACCACCGAATCGGGCCCGGGTGGCCTTGGTGGTCAGCGGTCCGTTGTTGAACCAGGACACCGGGAAGCAGCCGATCGGATGGTCGTCGAAGTAGAACCACCACGCGTTGTCGGTGAGGAAGAAGCCCATCCGGTGCTCGACCTGGGATCCGCCGCTCTGGGAAACGAACAACGGGCTTCCCGGATTCACGTACGGGTTGGTAACGGGACGGAACACACCGTCGTCCAGGTTGTAGACGCGATCGCCGTCCTCGTAGTTGTCCCGGTTCGCGAAGACGAAGAGGTGCGGTCTGGCGTCGTGATACCGCGCGATGTCGACATGCCATCCGCATTCGACGGTTTGCAGGAGGGTGCCGTCGTGCCCTGCGAGGTACCACTGCTGGCTGAAGGTCGACTGAAAGGAGGGCGCGGCGAACGGGCTCCACACATTGACCCTGCTCGACCCGCCCAGACAGTCGATGTCCAGTTCCCCGGTCGCGTATCTCTTGTTCGGAAGCAGGGCCACCGGTGACTCGGCGGCGGGCGCTGCGAGGCCGAACGGCTTCTCTTTCGCCGAGAAGGCCGCCAGATTCGGGAAGCGGCACAGCCCCGACAAGGTGGTGCGGTACAGGGGCGTGGTGTCGGCAGGAGAGGTCCGGGCAGGCGCCGGGTTCTGCGGCCCTGGGCGCACGGTCTCCTGCGACCTGGGGTCCGGCGGGGTCGGCTCGTCGGGTTCGGGAACCTGCGGCGGGCCGTCGGCCGGGGCGACGGCGAGACCGCCCCAGCGCCGCGCGGCAGGATGCGTGTCCGCGACGATGTGGTCGATGACCTGTCCGTCGGTCTCGACGGAGCTCTCGACGGCTTTCACACCCCGGTACAGCTCCAGCACATACGCCTGCATCTCCTCGAAGGCGGCCGAGCTTTCCACTCCGGACCCGGGCAGTCGGCGGAAGTCTTCGTACCGGGTCGAAGCCACGGATTCGAGGAACCGGTCGAACGGTTGCGGGGAGATGCGAGCGGTCACGGGAAGACCCCCTCGGACGGAGGAAAGCGGTGGCCCGGCTGGCCCGGCTAGTAAGTGGCCGGATCGTCGGGGTTGCGGATCGGTGGCTCGTCGGTGATGACACGTTTGCCCGCCAGTGGCTGGTCACCGCGGCTGCGCCGCCGGGGGAGATAGCCGTCCGGGCAGAGTTTCGGCTCCTGGGCGTCGGCGGGCACGGGTGCTTCCGGGGGTTCCGCGAGGTCACCCGCATCGTCGATCCGGACGCATTCGACATCGGGATCGACCTCGGAGGGAATGATGTCGGGACGGTTGTCCTCGGTTGGCATGTCAGGCAACTCCGCCCGGTCCGCCCCAGTAGAAATACGATCCCCAGGTGGACGCTCCGCTGAAGTCCGCCGCGATCTGGTAGGCGTTCGGATTGGTTACCGAGGGGTACCCCTGCATCGCGGCCATCGTGCCCACCGCATCGGTCTGATAGGCCAGATTGCGCATGTAGGCCGCGTGCTGCCACCCCTCGAAGGGGAAGTGACCGCTGCCCATCCATGTGGCCGTGGGTTCCGGGTGGTTGGCCACGTCGTCGACTATCTCACCACCCCAGTCCACCGTCGCCGCCTGGTCGCGCAGCCCGCCGGAGTTGAACAGGCCGTTGGGGTAGTAGCCCATCCATTCGTTGCCCACCCGGACCCACCAGTTGCCCAGTGAGAGAGTGACCTTCAAGGAGTGCTCGTACTGATCCCCGCCCAGGATGCTCTCGGCGAGCCGCATGCCCGGATAGGCCACCGACGACCGCTGCACCCAGCCGGTCACATCGGTGTTGTAGCCGCCGAGATCATTGCCGCCCTGGGTGTAGCCGTTGGTCGTGAAGAAGATGAACAGATGCGGGTTCCAGTCGTTGTAGAGGTCGAAGTAGGTCTGCGCGCCCACCTCGACGGTCTGCAGTCCGGCTCCGCCGCCGCGCACCACCCACAGCTGCCCCAGGGAGAACTCGTTCGACCACTGGACGTAGGGCCGCCACGTGTTGATGATCCCCTCGGTGCCGAAGTTCACCACCGACTGACTGGCATGGGCGTACTTGTGCACCGCGTCGGAGGCGCTGGGCGTGGCCGGGCCCGGATCGTCGGGCGGCGTGGATCGTTTGGCCCGGATCCCCTTCGCGAGGTAGTCCTGAAGGGTGCCGGCGGGGGAGACCCGGTCCAGGGGCTTGCGCAGGACCGGGACCGTTCCGGGCGGGCCCGGCTCGTTGCCGGGTGCTGCGAGCTCGAAAGGCGGGGACTGCGAAGGACGGTCGGCGTCGCGCACCAGCTCTGTGTGCTCCAGCGCGGGTGGCTCGGCCAGGGCGCCGGCTGCCTGGGATTCCGCGGGAATCCAGTCGAGCTCCTGACCGGAGGCCGTCGTCGTACGGGCGATGACGTCGCGGCGCGCGTACAGGTCCTTGAAGTGCTGCCGGATCTCATCGAGCCGCTCGGCTGCTTCGCGGTCCAGATCCCGGCCGGATCTCGGCTGCTGCGGCGATTCCGGCGCCTCGGGGTTCCGCTGGACTCTTCCTGTTTCCATCGTGCTCACCTTCCACCCGCGCTCGCGGGTCAGGTCAGGCAATCGACGACCGCGGCAACGATGACTCCGGCCGCGTCGGCCCCTGTACGAGCCCGGCTCCGAGCGCCCATGCGTCGACGGTCTGCTGCGTCGTGATCACCTGTTGCGGTGGCGCACGGTAGGGCACTCACCAGCGCATCACGACGCTTGGGGGCGCGCCAACAGATAGGGCCATTCGGGTGGTCCTGGCGTGGATCAGGGTTGTTTCCGACGCTGCGTTGCCCGGTCAGGCGCGGGTCGCTGCGATCGGGCCCACGAGGCGTGAGTCCTGGACCTCAACGCCGCGCGTGGCGGATCTTCAACCGTCCGAAGCCCATGGTCCCCGAGATCCGGATCCTTGGCCCACCGGGGCGGGGGGAGTGCTGCGGGGCTTTGTAGCGCGAGTCCTTCCACCCGGTGTGCAGATCCTCGACGTCGGCGATCGCGTCGCGAGGCACCGTGATCTGGGCTCTGCCGGTGCCGAGTCGCAGCTCGATGTCGACCGCCGGATGCTCGAGGACCGCCCGTGGCCGGCGTCGGCCAACCCGGCAGACCTGTGCGGTCACGGCACCCGCACCGGGATCAACCCGGCCTGGTCGGCCGACTCCCGCAAGGCCTGGACGACGGCGGAGGCGACGGGATCGGGTCCCGAGCGGCGGAACAGCGCGGTGATCCTGCGGTGGCCGACGACCGGAACGGCGGGCACCGCGACCGGCGCCGGCGGTGTCGAGCCGAGCGCCAAAGTGGGCACGACGGCCGCTCCCGCACCGGCTGCCACCATGGCCAGAACGGTGGGGAACTCTCGGCACGTGTGGTCGCGGCGGGCGGTGAAGCCGTTGTCGGCGCAGATCCGCAGCAGCGCCCGGCCGCAGGCGGTGTCGTCAGGGCTGGCGACCCAGGGGCGGCCGGCCAGGTCCCGGATCGAGGCCGGCCGCGGCCAGCCGACGGGCGTGACCACGCGGTACTCGTCGTCGGCCACCGGGGAGGAGGCCAGATCGTGCCCGTCGGAGGACGCGACACCGTCGCCGTCGTGCTCGGTGACGACCATGTCGCAACCGCCGGTGCGCAGTTCGCGGAGGGCCGCGGCGCCCTCCAGCTCGACCACCCGTGGCTCCAGCTCGGGATACGCCTCCACGATCGCGCGCAGCGCCGGCGCCACCAGGTGGCAGATCGCGGTGGAGAACGCGGCGATCGTGACGGGCCCGGCCACCCGGCCGCTGAGTTCCGTCAGCTCGCGTCGCGCCTCGGCCAGCTCCTGTTCGATGCGTTCCGCGCGGGCGGCGAGCAGGTGTCCTGCGGGAGTGAGCCCGACTCTGCGGCGGGAGCGGTCCACCAGCGGCAGCCCCACCTCCCGCTCCAGCTGGGCGAGCTGCTGGGAGACGGCGGACGGGGACAGATGCAGGAGCTGGGCCGCGTCCATGACGCCCCCGCGCAGAGCGACCGCGCGTAGGACGCGAAGCCGCCGGGGGTCGAGTTCCATAAGCAGAACTGTAGTGGCACTTCAGAAAATCGTGATTGAAATAAAGCAGGGCTTCACTGATCATCGGAGCATGGAAACCAGTGAGGAATGGCGTGTGCAGTTCGACGCCGATGTCGTCTTCGCCAACGGCGGAGGCCTGCAGACCCAGGGGTTCCGGCTGGACGTGCCGGGTCCGGACCTCAGTGACCAGGAGGTCGGGGAGCTGCTCGTGCGCCACCTCGGCCTGCTCATGGTCGGCGAGGTGCGGATCAGCGAGCGGCAGCTGCTGCGCGAACCCCACAAGGGATCGCGCGGCACCGAGGGGAGCGCTCGTTCCGGGGGACGGACCGTGGACCTGAGCCATCCGATCCGTCAGGGCATGGTGACCCTTCCGGGGGTGCCAGGACCCGAGATCGGCGAGCACCTGTCCCGGGAGGCCTCTCGCGGCACCTATGCGCCGGGTACCGAGTTCTCCATCGGACACATCGCGATGGTGGCCAACACGGGTACGTACGTCGACGCCCCCTTCCACCGCTTTGCTGAGGGGGACGACCTCGCCGCGCTGCCGCTGGAGCGGCTGACCGACCTGGACGGCGTGGTGATCCGCGTGACGGGCACCGAAGGGCCCGCGGTCGACCGGGCGCTCCTGCTGCCGCACGAGGTGACCGGAAAGGCCGTGCTGATCCACACCGGCTGGGACCGGCACTGGAGCACCGAGCAGTACGGCGTCGGTCACCCCTTCCTGACCGCCGAAGCGGCGGCCTGGCTCGCCGACCAGCGGCCGGCCCTCGTGGGGATCGACTCACTCAACATCGACAGCACGACGGACGGGACCCGGCCCGCCCACACCCTGCTGCTCGCGGCGGGCATCCCCGTGGTCGAGCACCTGCGGGGGCTGGAGCAGCTGCCGCCCCACGGTTTCCGCTTCACCGCCGCACCGCCGGCGGTCGAGGGCCTGGGCACCTTCCCCGTACGGGCCTTCGCGCTCGTGGACCAGGACCGGTAGTTCGGTGGAGATGTTCCTGGCGGCCATCGGCTGGGCGGGAGCGGCCTTCCTGCTGGCGGCCTACGCCCTGGTCTCGGCCGAACGGATCAGTGCCGGCGGCGTCGCCTTCCAGCTGCTCAACCTGTTCGGCGCCGCCGCCCTGACCGCCAACTCCGCGTACCACCGGGCGTGGCCCTCAGCGGTCCTCAACCTGATCTGGATCGTCATCGGCACGGCCGCGATCACGACACACGCCCGCGCTCACGCCCAATTGCGGTAGGGGGCAGCCCGGTTGCCGGGACACCGGTGGCGTCCTCAACTCATCAGCTCCGGCGCGAAGTAGTCACGCAGTCGGGCGATCTTCCCGTCCCGGATGCGGAAGATCTGCACGAGCGGGACCGGCTCGGGGAAACTGATTTCCGCCAACGATCGGACGGTCGTGCGGATGCCGCGTGGCGTTCCGGCCGACCGCCCGGAACGCCACAGCGACAGAGCGGAAGCCGGCTTACCTGGAGAGTTCGGCCGGTTCGTCCAGCCGCGTCAGCTTCCGTTGGTTTCTCACCAGGTAGACCCGTGTGACCTGCCCGTTCTCCACCACGACGCTCAGCGTCGCCGCCAACTCGCCGTCGATCTCGATCCGGACCGCGGGCGCGCCGTTGAGCCATACGGCCGTTGTCCCGAGCGAGGCCACGTCCACCCGGTTCGCGCGCGCGAGCACCTGCGCCACCAGGTCGACCCCGTGGACCGGAGCCAGAGCGGCGGCCGCGAACCCGCCACCATCGGCGATGAGGACCACGTCCGGTGCCATGACCTCCACCAGCTCCTGCAACTTCCCGGTTCGCAACGCTGCCAGGAACCGTTCCACCACGGCCTGCTGTTCCGACCGGCTCACCTGCACCCGCGGCTGCCGGGCCGCCACATGCTCGCGGGCCCGCCGCGCGATCTGCCGCACCGTGGCCGCGGTCTTCCCCACGGCTTCGGCGATCTCGCCGTACGGGATGTCGAAGACCTCGCGGAGCACGAACACCGCCCGCTCCGTCGGTCCGAGCGTTTCCAGCACCGTCAGCATCGCGATCGACACGCTCTCCGCGAGTTCGATGTCCTCGGCGACATCGGGGCTGGTCAAGAGCGGTTCCGGTAGCCACTCACCGACGTACTCCTCGCGGCTGCGCGACAACGACCGCAGGCGGTTGAGCGCTTGACGTGTGACGACCCGTACGAGGTAGGCCCGCGGGTCACGCACCTGCGAGCGGTCGACGTCGGCCCACCGCAGCCAGGACTCCTGCACCACGTCCTCCGCGTCGGCCGCCGACCCGAGCATCTCGTAGGCGACCGTGAACAGCAGGCTGCGATGGGCGACGAACGGGTCCTCGGTCATGCCGTCGACGCTGCCCGGGACTTCTCAGGACGCTTGGCCAGCGGAATCCCGCAGGCATCGGAGAAGCCCTGCGAGGTGATCCCGTGCGCCGAGTTGTTCCTGGTCGCCATGTTGGCGAAGCCGATGGACGCGGTGAGCTCGACCATCGCCGCCGGGCCGAGCCGGTCGAGCAGGCTTGCGTACTGTTCATCGGTGACGGTCGGGGGCGTGCTGGTCATGGCCTCGGCGTACTCGAGCACGTCCCTCTCCAGCGGTGTGAACACCTCCGACTCCCGCCAGCGCGGCACCTGGCTCGCCTTGGCCAGGTCCAGGTTCTTGTTCAGCGCCTGGAAGTAGTTGATGTCGAGGCACCAGCTGCACCCGACCTGAGCCGCGACCGCCATGTGCGCGAACGTCTTGAGACCCTCGTCGGCCATGTCCCACTCGCTCACCTTGCCCCCGATCTCCGCGGAGTCCTGGGCGACCTTGGGGTTGTGCGCCGTCACCTCGAAGGGTTCGGGCACGGCACCGAACTGCTTGATCATGTTTTCGCTGAGCTCGGTGGGGAGCTCAGCCTTCGGAGCGCGTAGCGCCATGGTGTCCTCCTTGGACGTCTGCCTGTTCGGCATGAAGACACCGCCGGGCGCGCGGATGTGACATCCGCCAACGCGATCGCGCAGGGATCGCCCCTGCGCCCGGTCGACGCGCCCGGTCGACGGAGGCCGTCTCGAGAGCCGGCGTCGTCAGCCGCCGGAGAGCCGGCCGACCGCGGCCACGACGGCACCCGCTCCGTCCTCGCCGGCGATCCGGGTGGCGAGGGCTTGGGCGCGGCCGCGGAAGGCGGGAGTGTCGGTTGCCTGTCGCAAGGCGGCGGTCAGTCGGTCGGCGGACAGGTCGCGCAGGGGGACGGGCCCGGGGCTGACGCCCAGGCGGGTGAGGCGGGCGGCCCAGAAGGGAGCGTCCATCTGGGCCGGTACCGGGACCGCGGGTACGCCCGCACGCAGCCCCGCCGCGGTGGTGCCGGCGCCGGCGTGGTGGACGACGGCCGCCATGCGCGGGAACAGCCAGTGGTGAGGGACCTCGTCCACGGTCAGGACGTCGTCACCGGTCACCTTCAGTCCCGTCCAGCCGGGCTGGACGACGGCCCGCAGTCCTGCGCTCCGCAGGGCGGTGGTGACGATGTTGCCGAGGCGCGCGGCGTCCGCGACGACCAGGGAGCCGAACCCTACGTAGACCGGCGGTGGCCCGGCCCGCAGGAAGTCGGCCAGCTGCGGCGAAGGGTGCCAGTCCGGTGCCGGGGACGGCCATCAGTAGCCGGCTACTCGCATCCCCGGCGGCCCGTCGGCCGGCCGCGGGACGTCGCTGGGGGAGAAGCCGTGCAGGACGGGCCAGAGCTGCCGTACGTCGTGCCGTCGTTGGGCCAGGGCGCTGCGGGCAGGGAGCCCGAGCTGCCGGCGGAGCGTGCGGACGGTTGGCGCGAAGAGGTGGTCGGTGGCGGACTGGACCGTCCGGCCCACGAGCCGGTTGACGTGCTCTCCGCCCTGGACGCGGTTCCCTGCGAGCAGAGGCGCGAAGGCACCGGTGGGGGCGAGTGGCTGGAGGAAGACGCCCATGCTGGGCAGTCCGAGTGCTTCGGCGACGACCCGGCCCAGGGGCGCTGTGGTGGCCGACAGGAGAAGCAGGTCCGTGCCGTGCGAGGCGGCGGCGAGAATGCCCTGTCCCAGAGCGGGCATGAGGGCCCGCCCCATGCGCACCAGTTCGATGACGGCACGAGCGCCGGTGCCGGCGTGCAGCAGCCGCTGCCCAGCGGCGGACGACAGCTCGGCGCGTGGGTCGGCGGGCAGGGCGTGGAAGCCGAGCCCCGCCTCCCGGACGGAGGCCGCGAACCCCGTGTGCGTGGCCACCGACACCTCATGACCCGCCCTGCGCAGCCGTGCGCCGAGGCCGGTGTACGGGGCCACGTCGCCTCGGGACCCGGCGGTGACGATCAGGATGCGCATGCTGTGCAGTATCGCGGGACCGGCCGCGCACCACCCTGGGAAACGCGGGCGGTCCCGCCGGACCGGCACCGTTGAGGCGAATCCGCCCCAGCGGGGCGCACGTCCGAGGTCTCTACCGGTTCCAGTGCCGGGCCACTTCGGCCAGCGCACCGGCGACTTCTGCGCGGGCAGCTGCGGAGTCGCGCACACCGCGGCTGTTCTCGATGTGCAGGAAGGGGACGCCGCGGTCGGCGGCGGACGCGCTCTGTATGTTGGTCGTGCCTTCGAGCCGGCCGCACGACTGTTCCCAGACGCGGCACACACGCTGTCCTGCCGCTGCGATCAGGTCGGCGGCGCGCCGCACGTCGGAATTCGCGGCCGCAACTCCCGGCGAGACGACGACATCGTGGCCGGGTGAGCTCTCGTCGGCGAACCCGTGCACCTGGACGGCGGGGAAGCCGCGCGCGACGAGCATGTCGCACACGGCGTTGAAGGTGGTGTCCCGGCGGTGCGCGACGTCCGCGGCGTTGCCCTGGCCGACGTCACGCGGCGCGCCGGCGAGTACCAGGACTCCACCCAGCACCCTGCTGAACAGGTCCGCTCCGATCAGCTCGCTGCGCAGGTCGGAGCGCGGGTGGGGCACCTGCACGCTCCACCGGGCCGGGCGGCTGAGATCCACGTAGACCCGCCCCCAGCCTCGTGCCGTGGACCGTTCCTCGGACACCTCGGCGACCTGGCGGTTCGATCCCGTCAGCCGCAGGACGCGCACGGTGAAGCCGACACCCGACAGTTCCTTGCGCGCCGCGCTCGTCCTGCCGTTCAGGACGAGTTCCACCCCCCGGCTCAGGTGTGCGCGCTCGGCGGCGTCGGGGGTGCGATAGCCGTCGGTCCCGGAGAATCCGGCGACGAAGGAGCCGATCCGGTCGATCAGATCGACCGGCGGCGGGCTTTCGATGACGCCGGGCGACGGTGTTCCGTGCGAACGGGGCAGCACGGCGACGGCGAGGGCGACGGCGGTCGTCGCCAGCAGCGCCAGGCCGGACAGCAGGGCCGTGCGGCGCGGTTCGGCAGTTCGGTTCCAGGGAGGCATGTGGTCCCATCCTTGGCGGCGGGTGCGCGCCGCCACATCGTCAGATCCGTTTGGCGCTGCGCAGCCACTTGGCGTAGAAGCCGTCGCCGTCCAGCCGTGAATCCCCGCCCAGGTCTCCCAGCGTGGGTCCGTTGGCCTCCTTGCGGCTGGAGATGAAACGGGCGTGCCCGTCGGTGTCCAGGCCGAGGTAGATGGCCATGTGGTCGAGGCGGATCCCGGTGCGCTTGTCCATTTCGAAGAAGACGAGGTCGCCCGGTTGCAGGGCGTCGATGGAGGAGGGCCGGGCGTAGTAGTAGAGGGGATTGCGGGTGTTGCCGGTTTTGACGAGCGGCAGAATCGGCAGCCCGGGTTTACCGGTGGCGATGCCGTTCGCGGTGCGGGGCAGTCCGGCGCCGGTCGACGTGTCGGTGGCGTTCAGGAGGTAGCCGCTGCGGTAGCCGTAGACCATGCGGACGAAGCCGGAACAGTCGAGGGCGCCGTACTTGTTCTTCTCGGGGGTCTCGCGCAGGCCGTCCTTGAACTTCCAGCTCGTGCCGAGGTAGTCGTAGAAGTCGGACTGCTCCTTGCGCTGGTTCACCACGTCCACGGGACCGAACTGGGAGTCCCCCCGGAAACGCTGGCCCAGGGCGTTCTTCGCCGGCTTGGCGCCGTCGCCGTACTGCAGGGCGATCGCGAAGACGTCGTCGGCCGTACTGCCCCGGTACTGGTGGAACCAGCTGGCGAACCACTTCTGCTGTTCGGCGCCCTTGGCCCAGGCGCGCGGCAGCAGCCGAACCCAGCTGTCCGTGACCACGGTCGCCCGGGTGGTCCGCGGCTCGGCGAAGGTGCGGCCGGGGCCGGTGAGGACGGCCGTGCGGGCACCGTCGGTGAAGGTGGCCACGACCTCGCCGTCGGTGTCGCGCACCACGGTGCGCGCCGGATGGGCCAGTCGCAGATACGTCATCCGGCCCGCTGCGGCCTTGGCGCCTGCGGTGTCGTCCGGCGTGGTGGGCTCGGCCTGCAGCGAGCCGAGCGCGGGCAACCGCCCGTTGTCGGTGCGCTGCCGCATCTCCACCGTCAGCCAGCCACTCGTCGCGAGCAGGGCGACGAGGACTGCTGTGTTGAGCGCGGTGCGGATCTTGCTGCGGCGTTTCTTCGGGCTCATCGGCTTACTCCTGTCCGGAGGACGATCACGCGCTGGGCAGCAGGCCGAGCAGCAGCCCGGACATCAGCACCACGTAGTTCGCGAGGGTGACGGTGGACACCGACAGCAAGGTGGCGCCCTTGGGCTGCCGCTCCAGCTGGTAGGCGATGAGGCCCGGCACGATGAAACCGAGCGTCTGGTTGGCGTACATCAGCGGGAACTGCGTTTGCATGACCAGGTACACGCCGGCCTGGAGCACGACGCCGGTCAGCACCACCGCGGCGAACAGCCGCTTGCCGTAGAGGATGACGTTGCGCTGGAGCAGCCGGGTGCACAGGTAGGTCAGCAGCGTGATGCCGACGACCATGGCGGCACGCTGGAGGTCCTCGATGAGGGTCAGTGCCAGCCAGCCCGGGGTGATCATGCCGCCCGGTGAGAGATTGGTCGTCAGATAGCAGACCAGCGAGAAGAGAAGCCCCAGCGCGATGCCGATGGCGGCGATCTCGGGGGTGAGGATGGTGGGGATCACTGGTTCTCTCCGTAGGCGTACGAGTCCGCTGCGACCGTCGGCCCGGCCGGGACGTCCGCGGGAAGCTCCGCCAGGTGCTCGAGCAGCAGCTCGCCCTGGCCATGGATGTTGCCGATGGCGACCATGGACGATTCCGGGCCGAGCTCGGCCAGCAGTTCCCGGGTGAGGGTTGCCGGGTCGCGCCGGTCACCGCCGAGATCGACGACGCGTCCCGACCAGCCGGCCGGGATGCCGTCGCGGGCGCTCTTGGTCGGGTGGCCGATGAGGAAGACGGTGTCGGGGTCCAGCTGCGGGATGATCGATCCCATCTGACCGTTGCGCTCGACACGGTCCGGACGGCAGTTGATCACCACATGCAGCGGCCGGTGGATCGCTCCCAGCGACAGCAGCTGGTTCACGTTCATCAGCGTCGACTCGGGGTCGTTGGCGGCGAAGACATTGGCGAAGCGCAGCCGCTTGCCGTCCACCGTCGCGTAGCGCTCCACCGACAGCACGCCCGGGTCCGGCGGGGCGTCGTACATCCCCTGCAGGGCAACGTCCCGATCGACACCGAGCAGTTCGGCCACCTTGAGAGCGATCGCCACGTTCTCCTTGAAGGTGAACCACGAGAACCCGCGCAGCTCGGCGTCGCTGACGGTCTCCGGCTCCACGAGAATCAGTTCGCAGTCCCGGTCGGCGGCCTCCTCCTGGAGGATGTGGAGGCGGTCGCGTTCGGCGGTCACGCAGATCCCGCCGACCGGCATGGAGCGGGACAGCGAGCGTGCGACGTCGTCCAGGGTCGGACCCATCTCGGCGAGATGGTCCTCACGGACGTTGCACAGCACGCCGATCGTCGAGCGGATCAGCTTGGTCTGGTTGACCTCCTGAAGCGCCGGCATGACGGCCATGCACTCGATGACCAGGGCGTCCGGCCGGTAGCTCGCGGCCCGGCGCACGATTCCGATCTGCTCCACCACGTTGGCGATCCCGAATTTCCGGTAGACCGGCTCCTCGGTCGCGTCGGGGTGGATGAACCGGGCCGCGGTACCGGTGGTCTTGGCGACGGTCACCAGGCCGCCGCCACGCAGCGCCCCCGCGCACAAGCGGGTGATGGAGGACTTGCCGCGGATGCCGTTGACCAACACCCGGGTAGGTATCTGGTCGAGGTTGACGAAGTGCCGCCGCTGCTCGACGACGCCGGCCACGAGCAGCACGGCGCAGCAGATCAGCAGGACGCAGTAGAGGAACAGCACAGGGGTCTCGGTGTCTTCTCAGTGAGGTCTGGGCGGGCGGGGCGGGCCGGTGCTACGTGTGCGGCCTGCGCAGATGACGGCGGCTCTGGGGGCCGCGTTGCCCGGGGACGAACTGGGCGGTGTGGGCCCGGTGCCGGTCAACGAGCTGCTGCCTGATCAGTTCCAGGCTGCGGACGACCGAGCCGACCTCGTCGTGGTTGGCGGGGTACAGCACGGTCTTGCGGTCTCCGTGCGCGAGGGCCTCGGCGCTGTCGGCCATGGCCCGCAGCGGGCGGACGATCACGATGTGCAGCCAACCCAGACAGGTCGCGGCCGCCGCCAGCCCCAGCATTCCGGCCAGCATGGTGCGCCGCTGGGCGACGTACTCGGGCAGGTCCAGCCAGCCGGCGGGCTGCTCGGAGACCACATGCCAGGTCTTGAGCGCGTTCGCCTCACCACCGCCGGTGAGCGGCGCGGCGGCCGCCAGTGCGTGCTCGCCGTTGCTCAGCAGCGCTCCGGAGGACTTGCTGGCGGCGGATTTCGCGAGGTTCTCGAGCCGGGCCGCGTGCAGGCCCTCGAAGGCGCGGAATCCCTGGTTGGAGGCGACGATGCGGTCGCCGGTGTCGACCAGCCACACTCTGCCGAGACCAGGGCGGTCCATGATGGCGCCGAGGTAGGGGATGTCGAACTCTCCGACGACCGTTCGCTGGGTCTTGCCCGCGACCGGCGCCCGGGCGGCGATGACCGGTTGGTTGAGGGTGTCGTCAACGAGACCGACGCCGCGCTTCGTCCGCAGCGCCGTCGGTGTGTGCGGGGAGTCGCCGGCACGCGCCACGACGGTGCCGTCCTTGTCCACCACGTACAGGGAGCGGTAGCGGGCATGCGCGGCGAGCGTGCTCACCAGGACGCTGTGCGCCTGTTCGGCGCCGGCTCCGTCACCGACCACGGTGGCGATGGCGGCGACGTCGGCGTACCCCTCGTTGAGTCCTTCGCGGACCCGGTCGGCGGCGGTCTCGGTGCGCTGCCGCTGGTCGGTGACGAGTTGCTGCGGCACGACGGCCACCTGCTCGGCCCGGTTGCCGTGGTTCAGCAGGGGTGCGGCCCACGAGAGCAGCACGATGGCGCAGACGATCAGGACGGCCCTGGTCCCGCCGAGGCCCTTCCTGCCCCGCGCCTCAGGAGCGGGCGCCTGCCCGGTCAGCTCGCGGCGCATTGACTCCAGAGCGGCGCCGATGCGGCCGGATTCGGCGAACCGCGGCACGTCCACGGGTCGGGACAGCTCTCTGTTGCTCAGCCGGCGGGCTTCGAGGTGCAGCCGCAGCAGGGGCCGTTGGAGCACGACGTACAGCACCCAGGTGACCAGGGCGGCCAGGAGGAGCAGCACGCCGGCGGCGATGACGGCGAAGAGCCGGTGGTTGCCCGGCGCCGCGTCCTGTGCGACCTGCACCGTGGTGAGGACGCTGAGACCGAGCTCTCCCGAGCTCGCGGCCTTCTGCTGTGTGGTCTTGCCGTTGGCGTCGATCCCGGAGGTGATGGAGGCGTACCCCGCGACGGTGCGGCGCCCGTTGGCCGTCTCACCGAGCAGGCTGCCGCTGGGGCTGTCGAATCCGCCGGAGGCGGCGGTCTCGGAGGGTCGCTTGCCGTGGGCGGTGCGGGCGGCGTCGACGGAGAGCTGCCGGGCCGCCTTGCCCCGTGCGTCGGGTCCGTCGGAGGCGAGGATGGTGCCTGAGGAGTTGAGAACGATGAGCGAACGGCCGTCGCCGGTGGTGATGCTCGGCACGCTCAAGGTGTCCGAGGCGACCAGGAGCCGCTTTCCTGCGGGCTGGCTGAGTACCGCGAAGACCAGCAGCCGGGTCTCACCGGACTTGGTGGTGACCAGTCGTGGCGGCAGTCCCTCGGGAAGGGCGTTGACGTCGATGGCGGACAGCGGAACGTTCTCGCCGCGGGCGGCCAGCAGGGCTCCGCTGGACGGGTCGACCACCGCTGTGCCGCGCCACTTCTGGTAGACGGCACCGAGCGTGGAGAGCACCTCGTCAGGAGTGACGGGAGCGGCCGCGTTGGCCAGCGCCGCGGCGCGCTGCAGGTCGCTGGTGGATTCGTCGAGCGAGGCACGCAGTGCGGTCGCCCCGTCCTCAGCCACATGCTGCTGTGAGGCGAGGACCGCCCGGGAGACGCCGGAGGCGTCGGTACGGCCGAGGATCAGGGCGGTCGCACCCGCCACCGACAGCAGGAGCACCAGCAACGCCGCGACCGGCGGCCGAATTCCGCCGAGCAGGGGCATGTCCGCACGTCGCCTGATGCGGTGGCGACGGACCGGTGCGCGCGAAGCGCTGACCACGTGGAGCTCCCTCTGGGGCGCGCTTCGCGCACAAATCGGCTGGACGGCGTTCAGTTCGTCAAGGTGCGGTGGGGCACTTTGTTCGACGTCGAATTGTCCCTGACCAAGTGCCGAATCTGATCACGTTTAAGTGTCAAATGGTCTAAGAATGCAAATGAGAGAGTTAGGAATCTCTCACAACATTCTCGGATGTCCTCCATGTCCTCCATGTCCCCGGCGGGCGGCGCGAGTCCGGAGGGGCGATTGTCCCCTTCGGGGTATTTCGCCGAGTCCAGCAATATTGCGGGGGCAATGCCCCTTTCGGCCGTTCACCGTGCCAGGGAAGGGTCCGCGAGGAACCGCAGGTACTCCTCCGGATCGAGTGGATTGCCGTCGGTCCGGGGGCGGCGAGGAGGGACACCGCGTACCGGGCGGTCCGTGCCGGGGCGGGACCACAAGGCGCCTTCTCCACGGGTGAGGCCGGGAAGGGCGTCGCCGAGCTCCTGCATCCTCGCGGTCGGCAGCTCGGCATGGAGGGTCCACCGGTCGCCGCTCTCCTCCGTGGCACCGATGGTCCCGCCGAGTTCGGCGATCCTGGCGGCGACCGGTCCCAGGGTGTCCTCGGGGATCTCCGCCTCCACCTCCCTGCACGGCTCGTGGACCCGCGTTCCCGCGCTGTTCAGCGCGTGCATCAGCACCATCGGCGTGAGCTTGCGGAAGTCGGACGCGGTACTCATCGGGGAGGCCCAGCCCGTGCGGATCACGGTGACGGTGCAGTCGGTGACCTCCCAGCCGAGGAACCCCTGCCGCAGGCCGAGGCGCACTGTCTCCTCGATTGCGCGGTGGAACGCGCGGGGCAGCGCGCCCCATTCGGTCTCCCGCGCGTACCGGACGCCCGAACCGTAGGGGGCGGGCTCGACGCGCAGGCCGACGGTGGCGAAGAACTCACCCGGTCCGGGGCCGAGTTCCTGCACTGCGACGCCGGTGCCGATGGGCCGCTCCCGGTAGACGGGCGTGACCGCGGCGAACTCCGCCGCGATACCGAACTCCCGCTGGAGGCGGTCCGCGAGGACCTCGCGTTGGACCGCCCCGTGCAACAGCAGCGAGAGCGTCCCGTCGGAGGCGGTTCGCGTCCTGATGAACGGGTCTTCGTCGGCAAGCGCGCTGAGCGCGGCGTGCAGGGCGCCGCGTTGCCCGGGGTGGCTCGCACGTACGACGGCCTCCAGTCCCGGCGGGGCGAGCCGGGCAGCCGGCCGGTCGCCGCGGGCCGCACCGACGCGGTCGCCGACCCGGACGCCCGGGAGGCCGCGCAGGACCGCGATCCCGCCGGGGGTGAGCACCCCCCGGCGCTGCGCGTCGTCGCTGCTCTTCGCGGTCACGACGTCGAGCCGGGAGATCCGCCCGGTGACGGTCGTCGTTCCCTCCGCCTCGTCCCGGTGCAGGGCGAGACGCTGCCGTTCGCGCAGCAGGCCGGAGAACAGCCGGATGTACGCCCTCTTCTCCCCGCCTTCCGCACGGTCGACGGCGAACACCGTGCCGCGGGCGGGGGCCAGTTCGTCCGCGGGCGCTGCGGGCAGCAGGGTCGCGATGCCCTCGGCGAGTTCGGCGATGCCCGCTCCGCTGAGGGCCGAGCCGAAGAAGACGGGCTGCACCAGCGCGGCGGCCGTCTGCTGGAGCAACTGCTCGCGGATCTCCGCCTCGGTGGGTGGCGGACCGTCGAGGAGCCGGGACAGCAGGGCGGTGTCGTGCTCGGCGAGTACTTCTGCCGCCGGAGACCCGCCCCGCTCGCCGGTGAGCGGGACCGGGACCGCGCGGGCGGCCGGGGTGCCGGCGCCGACCGTCGACACGAGCGGAACGAGGCGGGGCGCCAGCGCGCGGCGCAGTTCCGCCAGCAGCGCGGTATCACGGGCGCCCCGGCGGTCGATCTTGTTCACGAAGATCACTGTGGGCAGGCGCAGCCGGCGGAGTGACGTCATCAGGACCCGGGTCTGGGCCTGGATCCCCTCGACCGCCGACACGACGAGGACGGCCGCGTCGAGGACGGAGAGGGCGCGTTCGACCTCCGCGATGAAGTCGGGGTGGCCGGGGGTGTCGACGAGATTGACGTGGCGGCCGGCCATGATGAGCGGCGCCACCGCCGTGCGGATGGTGATCCCGCGTTCGCGTTCGAGCTCGCCCGTATCGGTGGTGGTGTTGCCCTTGTCGACGCTGCCGAGCGCGGCGAGGGCTCCGTGTTCGAACAGCAGCCGCTCGGTGAGGCTGGTCTTACCGGCGTCGACGTGGGCGAGGATGCCCAGATTCAGGGGTGTGGAGGTCAAGGTGGTCCTCGGGAGGCAGAGAGAGGGCGTGGGGCGACGCGACTGCTCCGAGATGACGGCGCATGTCTCTCTCCTTGCTGCGAGGACGTTCGTGCAGGACACGGTGGACGTGCCGCCCGCACGTTACTGCACTCCGCCCGTACGGCGCCGCTCCTTTTCCGGGCCCCGGCCGGTGGCCGGGGCCGGTGTGGTCCCCCGGCCGATGGCGCGGCCGATGCCCTTCACGGCGTTTCGCCCCGGGCGAGGACGATGGCGTAACGGCACTCGGCTTCGGTGTTGTTGGCGAAGACGCATGCGGCGGGCTCGCCCAGTTCGATCGTGTCGCCCGCGTCGAGTTCGTGCACCGCGTCGCCCTCGTGGAACGTCAGCCGGCCCGCCAGCACCCAGACGACCTGCCGGATGAAGACGAAGGCCGCGGCCGGATACGGCACGCGGGCACCGGCGGGCAGTCGGACGTCGGCGATCTCGGCGGGGAAGTGCGGCCCGGTGATCTGGCGCCGGCGGTACCCGGTGGCCGGATCGCGCCACTCCACGGCGTCGGCCGAGCGGCGCACGCCCGCGGTCGCCTCCCCGCTCTCGCCGGCCGCGCCTTCGGCGAGCGCCAGCAGGGAGGAGACACTGAGCTGGAAAGCGGCGGAGAGTTTGCCCAGGACCACAGCGGTGGGGCTGCTCTCTCCGCGCTCGATCCGGTTGATCATGGCGCGGGACACACCGGAGGCGGCGGCGAGTTGCGCCAGGGTCCACTGCCGCCGGTTCCGTTCGGTGTGGATGCGAGCTGCGATCTGCCTCACCAGTGGGTCTACTATATTGGACATGGATCCAATATACGAGAACTCTGGATCGGTGACGATCCGCCCGGCACAGACCAAGGACGCGGAAGCCGTTCTCGCCATCCGCAACCAGGCGATCGAGCACTCGACGGCCCTGTGGACCACGACGCTGCAGACCCCGGCCGAAGGGGCCGCCTGGCTCGCCGTTCACCTGGAGCGGGGCTCGGCGTTCGTGGCCGAGAAGGCGGGCGGGGTCGCGGGCTTCGCGGTCTACGAACCATGGCGGCCGAAGGACGGATATCGCCACACGGTGGGGAACTCGGTCTATGTCCGCGAGGACGCTCACGGGCTCGGCATCGGCTCAGCTTTGATGACGGCCCTCATCGACTCGGCGCGCGAGACCGGCCATCACGTGATGATCGCCGACATCGAGGCGCGCAACACCGCCTCGATTCGGCTGCACGAACGGTTCGGCTTCCGCCACGTGGGCACCGTGCCGGAGGCCGGCACCAAGTTCGGCCGGTGGCTCGACCTGACGATCATGAGACTTCCGCTGACCTGAGCGACATCTTCTCCGATCTGCCGCTGCCCTCCTGATGCTTCCTGACGGCTCCCGCGGCTCAGCCCGCGCTCTTCACGGTCGCGCTCTTCGCGGTCGCGTCCTGCTCGGACGGAAGAGGCCGGTCCGGAGGAGCAGCCAGCAGTTCCCGGACCCGGGGAATCACCTCGCGACCGTGAGGTCGACGTGGGGTGCGAAGCGGCCCATGGGACCGCCGATGATGGCGATCATCAGCGGCAGGCCGTGACCATGGACGGTCTGGCCGAACGGGCGGGGCTGGGCAAGGGCACGGTGTTCCGCCGGTTCGGCAGCCGCGCGGGCATCTTCCACGCGCTCCTGGACGACGACGAGCGGGCCTTCCAGGAGCAGGTACTGGCCGGGCCGGCCCCTTTGGGCCCGGGCGCCGCGCCGACCGCCCGCCTGATCGCCTACGGCCGGGCCCGGATCGCCTTCCAGCTCGGGCACTACGACATCGCCCGCGCCGCCCTGGACGGCACCCGGCCGATCGCGGCCGGGGAGGGGACGATCTCCCAGGTCCACATCCGCATGCTGCTGGGGCTGGCCGACCTCGGCGTCACCGATCTCGACATGCTCGCAGTGCAGCTCACGGCCGCGCTGGAAGGCCCATTCCTGCTGTACCTGTCCGCGCCGGAGCACGCCGACGCCGCCCTCCGCGTCGAGGAGCGCATGGCTCAGGGCTGGGAGGAGCTCGTCCTGCGCATCTGCCGTCCCTGATCGCCGAGCCGGCCGTACATCCCGTCGACGTCACCTCCGTTGCGGCTGTCGTTTCCTAGGGCGTGATCGTTCGTTGAACCATGCATGGCGGATCGCCTGGTGCGATGGCGTTCTTGTGGTCGGCGTGAGGGAGGGCTGTTCATGGCCAGCGTGTTCCAGCGGAACAAGATCAAGGGAATGTTCGCGGCGTTCGATGCGGACGGGGACGGCTACCTGCGAAGGGACGACTTCGAGGCCCTCGTGGTCCGTTGGGGCCGACTCCCGGGAGTGGGGCCGGGGACGGAGCTGCGCGCCCGGGTGGAGGCGGTCGTCATGGGCTGGTGGGAGGGACTGCTGGCGGTCGGCGACGCCAACAACGACGGCAGTGTCGACTTCGACGAACTCGTCGTGCTCGTGGACCGGCTGCCGTCCATGCGCGAGTCCGTCACGGCGACCGCCGACGCGATCTTCGACGCCGTCGACGAGAACGGGGACGGCCGGATCTCCCGCAGCGAACACCGCCGCCTCATCGAAACCTGGCACGGGCAGAGCATCGACACCGACGAGGTCTTCGACCTTCTCGACCTGGACGGTGACGGTCACCTCAGCCGCCCGGAGTTCGCCGTGCTGTGGTCCCAGTTCTGGATCAGTGACGACCCTGCCGAGCCCGGCAACCTGGTCTGCGGGCGGATCCCGCATCAGGGCCACGGGAGCACGGTCGAGGCATGATCCGGTAGCACTACCGGCCGGTGCTTCAACTCAGGAACGCGGCAGTGGTCGCCACGAACCGGTCGGGGTCGTCGAGCCAGGGACAGTGGCCCGCCCCCGGCTGCACCGCGAGGGTGGCGTCGGGGAACAGCGCCGCGAATTCCGCCACCGGCCGAGGAGGGCTGTTCAGGTCGAACTCGCCGCCGAGCAACAGGACCGGGACGTCGCAGGTGGCGAGCGCCGCACGCGTGGCCTCCGGGCTGAAGGCGCCCTCGGCGGCGAAGCCGGCGACGGCGTCCTGGTTGCTCGGCCGGCCGGCCGCATAGTGCTTCTGCGCCGCGGCATCCCACCGGCCGCAGAAGAACGGAGCAATGGCCTCCCAGTCGCTGCCGGTACCTTCGGTGATCGCCTCCAACGCGGCGAAGGCCGCCGGGAACCACGGCTCGTTCTTCCGCCGCTGCGCGAGCTCGCGGCGCGTCTCCCCGCTGATGTCCACCCCGACAGCTCGGGTGCCAGGGCCGATCAGGGCGAGTCTGCCGACGTTCTGCGGGTACCGGGTCACGTACTGCGTCGCGATGTTCGCGCCGGCGGAGTGGCCGAGCAGATCCGTCCTGCCGAGTCCGAGGTGTTCGCGCAGCGCCTCGACGTCGTCGACGAGACGGTCGCAGCGGTAGGAGGAGGGGTCCTGCGGAACGGCCGACCCGCCGGTGCCGCGGAGGTCCAGGAAGATCAGCTTGCGGTGCCCGGACAGGCCGCCGAGATCGCCGAGGTAGCGGGAGTCGGTGGGACCGCCGGGGATGCAGACGACCGGGTCGCCGTCCCCGAGGACGCGGTAGGAGAGCTGGGTTCCGTCATGTGCGGAGAAGGTGGGCATGCCGTGGATCCTGACACTTATAACCACGTTATACAACCCGGTTATGACGGCCTGGTGCTCAGGGTATATAACCGGGTCATGACGGGCGAGGAGAACACGCACCAGATCCCCGAGGGGCTGACCGAGGCGCAGGCCGAACGGATGCTCGCCGACATGAACGAGGTCATCCGCGCGGGCGAGGAGATGCGGAAGCTGCGCGCCGACATGATCAAGATCTTTGCGGACCTCGGCTGGACCCAGGACAGGATTGCCCAGCTCACCGACATGAGTCAGCCGGCTGTCTCCAAGCAGGTGGCGAAATACAGGTTGGGCGACCCACTGCCCGCGGCGACCTTCTCCCTCGACCAGCGCGACGTGCCATGGCTCGAAGGACGCCTGTGGGGCCTCGCCGAGGAGATCGCCGAGACCGTCGACTCCGCCCGCAGCGCGCGCTACGTCAACGCCCTCGCCAGGGGGAAGAAGCGCTTCACGCCCCAGAACGTCGACGAGCTGCGCCGCCTCGTCGAAGAGGACCTGAGGCTGCACCGGGCAGAGCTGCCCGGCGGATACCGGAACGCGTACGACGAGATCAGCCGCGGCCTCGACCTCCCCGAGCAGGTCACCGCCACCGGATCGGCCTCCGTGCGTCGCGCCCTCGCCTGCCAGATCCAGCGCGACCGGCTCCGGAACGACGTCTGAGCCCTTGACGCTGGGGCGACCATGCCCCCGCGTGGACGAGGTCTTCGTACTGCCTCAGTGCGTGGCGGAGCCGTCGAGCATCCAGCGGCGGACCGCCAGGACTCGCGGCAGGGCGATGACCCGTTGCGGCGAACCGTCCTCGCGCTCGACGACGAACACCCCGTCGGCTATCAGTTTGTCGAGCGTGTAGGTCGAGATCCCCAGCAGCGATGCGGCGACCCGCAGCGGCACCGTCAGGCCCGCGAAAGCGTCCGCTTCGCTTCCGTGCTCCAGCGCCCGCAACGGCCGATTCCGTGGCCCCATTCTCGAACCCCCCTCTGACCAGGTCTGTTTGATTCTCCCTTCTTACCTCAAAGCACCGACAGAGCGGCAGTACGCCCCTGGGGCCGGCCGGCCCGAAGTCCCGCCCGAACGGACGAGGGCAGGTCCCAACAGGCGGAAACCCGGGGGAGTCGGGAATGAAGCCGCAGCGGCCGCATGTTGATGACCGCTGATCGACTCTTCTAGCTCGGGAAGAAGGCAGGCTCATGACGTCCTCGCCGACCACTATGCGCGCCGTTCGACTCTCCGGCCCCGGCCCCGTCGACAACCTGCGGCTGACCACGCTCCCCCTCCCACCCGAGAGGGACGGCTGGGTGCGCATCCGCGTCGAGGCGTTCGGCCTCAACCGCTCGGAGTTGAAGCTGCGGCTGGGTGTGAGCACGGGTGTCAGTTTCCCCCGGGTGCCGGGTATCGAGGCCGCCGGCACCGTCGACGCGGCACCGGCCGGCAGCGGACTGGCTCCTGGGCAGAAGGTCGTCGCCATGATGGGGGACATGGGGCGCACCTTCGACGGCGGCTATGCCGAATACACCTCGGTGCCGTTGTCGCAGGTCATCCCCGTCGACACCGACCTCCCCTGGGAGGTGCTGGGCGCTCTGCCGGAGATGGTGCAGACCGCCAACGGCTCGCTCACCATCGGCCTGGACCTGAAGCCCGGTCAGTCCGTGTTGATCCGCGGCGGAACGTCCTCGGTGGGCCTGGCCGCCGCCGCTCTGGCCGCCTGGCGCGGCGCCACGGTGCTGTCCACCACCCGGCGGGCCGATCGCCTCACTTCGCTGAAGGAGCACGGTGTCGACCACCCTCTGCTCGACACCGGCGAGGTCGCGCCCGCCGTGCGCGAGCTGTATCCGGACGGCGTCGACGCCGCCCTTGATCTGGTCGGCACGCCGACCCTGCCCGACACTTTGCGCGCGGTGCGCGTGCACGGCACGGCCTGCTTCGGCGGCAGCCTGTCCAACCAGTGGACGGTGCGGGATTTCTCCCCGAACGAGTACCTGCCCAGAGGCGTGCGCCTGGCGGGCTACTTCGGCGACGCCGCCGATCTGCCCCGGGAAACCTTCCAGGAGATCCTCGACGCGGTCGCGGCAGGGCAGCTGGCCTTCCCCGTGGATCGCGTCTACGACGGCCTGGAGCAGGTGGCGCAAGCCCATGACGACATGGAACACGATCGCGCCACGGGCAAACTCGTCGTCCGCGTCCGGCATTAGCGGGCATCCGGTGGTCAGCCGACCCGACGGGCCAGTACCTGTCCGGGCCACTCCTTGAACAGGAATCGGTCGGTGGGTTCGAAGTTGTTGCGCTCGTAGAACGCGACCAGTTCGCCCCCGCCGCCCGCCCAGCAGTCGACGCGCAGCAGCTCCACACCGGCCCGCCGGGTTTCGTCGGCGGCATGAGCCAGCAGTGCCGCCCCGATGCCGAGACCGGCGCAGCGGCGGTCGGAGACCAGCAGCCGCACATACCGCTCGGGTTCGCCGGCCGGCGCGATCGGCACCTGTGGGTTGGGTCCGGAACCCAGCACCAGGGCTCCGGCCGGTCTTCCGTCCAACTCCGCGATGTAGGGGGCGTTCTCCGTCGTGTACCGCTCGACCCGTGCCACTCCGCCGGGCCGCCGCGAATACGGTGTCGTGCCCCACTGCTCGGTGTTGCCGCGAGCGTTCATCCAGGCCACTGCCGCGTCGAGCATGTCGAGAATGGCTGGTGCGTCGGCCAGGCTGCCCGGTCTGATCTGTATGCCATGTGTGGTGTCGTTCATGGCGAAAGCTTAGGGGCCGTCGGACGGATCATGCAGGGGGTGCCGCTCTGCGGCGCGGGGCTGCGGAACGGGGCGGGACGGCGGTCATGTGGGCACGGATCCGCCCGAGCAGGCCGCCGAGTGCGATCATTTCGGGGCGGGACGGCCGAACGCGTCAGCCCGTCATCGCCCTGATCCCCCTCGAATGGACGCCCTCATGAGCATGGCCTACCTTGCGCAGCCCGATGAGCAGCAGAAGCTCGAATGGCTCGACGGCGGAGTCTTCTCCGTTCTGCTGGACAGCGCGGCCACCGACGGCCAACTGACCGTCGGCCGATTCGCCGTCAACAAGGGCGAGGCGCCGCCGTATCACCTGCACACCCGTGAGGACGAGGTCTTCATGCTGCTCAAGGGCGAAGCCCTGGTGTGGTCCGACGGCGAGGAATGGGAACTCTCCGAAGGCGGCATCGTCTATCTCCCCAAGAACGTCCCGCACGGCTACCGGATCACCTCCGACACCGCCGACCTGCTGATGATCTGCACCCCTGGCGGCATCGAGGGCATGTTCCGCCACGCAGGACGCGATCTGTCCACACCCCGGCCCGAGGGCTTCCAGATCTCCCCGGAACGCTTGGCCGAAGCCGCTGACGCCTACGGCCAGATCATCGTCGGCCCCCCGCGCTGACCCCGGGCGGCTCTTTCCCCCAGGGCGCCCGGCCCACCGGTTCAAGGGCGTGGGTAACTCCATGTCGTCATCGGCCCGCCTGCCCGTCCCGGTCGTCTCCGCCGCGTTAGCATGCGCCCATGCCGGACGCCGCGCCCCGCCCCGAGCCGTTCATCCCGCAGACCGCCCCAGGGGCGGTCGAAGACCTCCGGGCGCGGCTGCGTGTGACCCGCTGGCCGGACACGCCCGAGGACGCCGGGTGGTCGCTCGGTTCCGACCTCGGTTACCTCCGTGAGCTCGTCGCGTACTGGGCGGACGGGTTCGACTGGCCGGCGCAGGAGGCGGCACTCGCCCGCTTCGCCCGCTACCACGTCCCGCTCGGCGGCCTCGGGATCCACTTCGCTCACGTCCGCGCTGTCGCGCCGGCCGGACCCGTCCTGCCGCTGGTCCTCAGCCACGGCTGGCCGGACTCGTTCTGGCGCTACGCGAAGGTCATCCCGCTCCTGACGGACCCGGGCGCGCACGGCGCCGACCCCGCTGACGCGTTCGACGTCGTCGTGCCCGACATGCCGGGGTACGGGTACTCCGACCGCCCCACCGGTCCGCCCCTCGACTCCATCGCCGTCGCCGGCCTGTGGGCCGAACTCATGAGCGTTCTGGGCTACGCGCGATTCGGCGCCGCGGGTGGGGACATCGGCAGCCATGTGAGCCGCTACCTAGCGCTCGACCACCCCGACCGGGTGGTGGCCGTCCACCGTACGGACGCGGGTGTCCCCGTCTTCGCCGGGGACCCGGCGGACCTCGCCCCTGAGGAGCGCGCCTGGCTCGGCAGCGCTGTGGCCTGGGGAGGAGCCGAGGGAGCCTACGCCGCCATGCACCGTACGAAGCCCCAGACCGCCGCCTTCGGGCTCACCGATTCGCCGGCCGGTCTCGCCGCGTGGATCGTCGAGAAGCTCCGGGCGTGGAGCGACTGCGACGGCGACATCGAGCGGTCCTTCACGAAGGACGAGATCCTCACCAACCTCACGATCTACTGGCTGACGGGGACCATCGGCTCGTCGATGCGCATGTACCACGCGAACGCCGCGATCCCACCGGCGCAGCTCGCCCGCCGGGTCGAGGTGCCGTCGGGCTTCTCGCTCTTCCCCGGCGACATCGTGCGCCCTCCCCGGGCGTGGCTGGAGCGTACGGCGAACGTCGTGCGCGTGACCGAGCCGGCGCGCGGTGGCCACTTCGCCGCCTTCGAGGAGCCCGAGCTCTACGCGGAGGAGCTGCGCGCGTTCTTCCGCCCCTACCGGGCGGTTGCGGAGGGCTGAGGTGAGCCCTGGACGTCGACGTGGTGGTCGGCGGGCCCTACAGCTCAGGCATTCTCGCCGGCGGTCAGCACTTCGAGTACCAGAAGGCACCCGCGGAGATCATCGACAAGGTGACCCGCATCAAGAAGCTCACCGAGCGGCACGGCATCGGCATCAAGGCCGCCGCTCTCCAGTTCTCGCCGGCCCACCCCGCCACGGTCGCGGCGATCCCCGGCGCGACCAGGCCGAGCCGTATCGCCGAGGACGTGGCGGCCCTGGACGAGAAGATCCCGGCCGCGTTCTGGCAGGACCTGCGTGACGAGCAACTGATCGCCGCCACCGCCCCGGTGCCCGCTGTCTGATCCGCCGTCCGATCCCGTCCGATCCCGTCCGATGCGCCGTCCGATCCGCCGGCGCGGTCCGTGGCCCCCGTCATCCGGTGGCGGAGGCCTCGACGATGTTGCCGTTCTTGTCGATCGTGTGGGTGTTCCAGTACGTGTCCCATGTGTCGCCGACGTGCTGGGGGACCTTGCCCTCCGGATAACGGACGTACCCCTTCGGCGGCTCCTGGCCGTTGGGCGCGCAGGCCTTACCGGTGGTGCCCACGGCCAGGACCGGGTACTCGCCGCCACCGCAGATCGCGTCCTCGGTGGAACAGCCGGTCAGGGCCACGGCCGCCGCACAGGCCATGGCGAGGCCGAGCACGAACCGCGTCGGGCGGTTGCCGCCCGCAGCCGCGGTCTTACGGGATCCGCTGGTCGTACGCACGTGATCTCCCTTGCGATGGGTTGGTCCGCCCAGCCTGCCCGAAAGCAAGAGGGAGATCATGAGTACGGCTACTCACGCGAGTCGGCACGGCTGACCGGACGGGCCGGAACCGGTGCTCCCGGTGGGAGGTGCGCGGCGGGGAATGAATCCGTCAGGGTACGGTCCGTTAGATCATCGGATCGCGGGCAGGAGCCAGCACTATGAGCAACGCAGAAGTGACAGAGCACCCGCCGATCTACGGTCGCCTGATAGAAGAACGCGGCGATGTGCTGGCCGCGACGCGGGAGGCCGCCCAACAGGTACAGCATCAGGCGGTGACGGCGCTGGACTGGAGCGACGTGCGACGTGCCCAACAGGGGAGGGAGGCGCGCGGTTACCCCGCACTCGGGTGAGAATCCGGCTCTGATTCGGCCACAGTGTGGACAGTTGGGGAGGCGTCAGGCTGCGAAGAGTTGTCCGTAGCCAGTGATTTCGGTGGTGCTCGTACGGGCCGCGCGGAGGGCCGACCACAGCAGTGTCTGATTGGCGGTGAGGACAGGCCGGCCGAGGGTGGTCTCGAGGTTTTCGATCGCGCCGACGGCGCGGAAGCCGTTGCCTCCGATGACGACGGCCTCGGCGCCCTCGGGGACGTGGTCGGCCGCCCAGTCGTGCAGGTCGTCCGGCCGGATGAGTGCCTGTCCGCTGGGCAGCGCGCAGGGGGCGGAGAACACCACGTCGAATCCGGCGTCCTGGTAGTAGGCCCGGCCGAGATCGTCGAGTTCGGTATCGAACCACGGCGGATCGATCAGGCAGATGCGGGTGGCACCGAGGGTGTGCAGTGCGTCGACTGCCGCGGCGCAGGTAGCGACCACCGGCAGTCCGTGGGCACGAGCCGAAAGGCGCCTGAGCATCGCTGCTTCGCCGTCCGCACCGATGACGTACGCGGAGCTGGTGAACCCGAAAGCGACCGCCGCAACGGGCGCGGTGGCGAGCTGTTCGGTGGCGTCGTCGACATCCGGCGGATCTGCGAAGGCCCGGACCGGGGCGAGCGGGATCGTCGGGTCCATGGCACCGCCCTGCCGTATACCGCCGAACGGCACCCGGGCGGCGTGAATGCCCACGTCGGGTGGGGCCATCGCGCGCAGCTCCGACTCCGGTCCCACGTCGGCGTGCGGTGTCAGTACGCCGAGGCGCACCCGTACGTCCCAGCCATCGGGTCGCCACATTGCGCTCACTCCTCGACCGGCGAGCTCTCCACCTTCCATTCTGCGGGCTCCATGCCCGGAGTGCGACGCCTGGGCCCGGCGGTGCTCCCTCGTCGTGCCATCGAGGAAGGCAGCACTTCCGCGGGCAGGGTTGGCGATGGATCAGCCCTGTGCTGCCCGTAGCGGGCAGCCGGTGCCCACGCGCGCGGCCAGTTCGTCCCGCAGGGCCGCGAGTTCAGCCATGCGGGCGTCGACGACGTGGATCTTCTCCTCGAACAGCGCCGACAGCGCTTCCGCGGTATCCGGGTGCTCGCGTAGTTCCTCGCCGGTCCGTGCGATCTCCGCGAGGGAGAACCCGAGCGTCTGCGCGGTGCGGACATAGTGCAGCCAGGCGACCGTCTCGGGCGGGAAGTCGCGGTAGCCGTTGGGCAACCGCCGGCCCTGGACGAGGCCGACCTTTTCGTAGAACCGGATGGTGTCCCTGGTCATGCCCGCCTGCGCGGCCAGCTCTCCGATACGCATGGTCCTCCGTCGCACGATGGGCTTGACCTTGGACCGTACTCCACTGTTTAGCGTGAGGTGTCGCTGCCCCAAGAACAGCAGGAGCCTCACCGTGATCCCTTACCTCACCCCCGCACGCCCGTCCTACCTTCACGTCGTACGGGCGAGCGCCTGGTACGACCTCGTCGTCACGGCAGGATTCGCGACACCGTGGACGTACGCGCTGCTGCACAATGCGCTGTCATCACTGGGCGACACACTCGGGATGGGCCACCTGCCCGAACTCGACCCGGTACAGACCCTGTACGCGAATCTGATGGGTTCGGTCGTGGTCGTCTGGGCCGTCCTGCGCATCGTCCGGCCGCTGCCGGTGCACGGGTTGTTCGACGGCGCCGCGCGCACGCTGTTCGCGGCGTGGCAGGCGTACGCACTGACCCACGGTGCCATGCGGTTGCTCTGGCTGTTCTTCGTCGTCGAGGTGGCCTTCGGCGTCGTACAGCTCGCGCCGTGGTGGCGGTACCGGCGCACCGACCGGGTGGATGCCCCTGCCGGCCCGGCCGACGGTCGCCCGCACCCTGCCGCGAGTCGGTGACGCACGGGGTTGCGGGCCTGTACCGGGTCTGGCCCCCTAGGCTACAAAGTCGCCACCGGATCTGGAGCATCTGCCGTGATCGGTTCGACGATCTCCCACCGCTCGGCGATCAGGCCGTCCTGGAGGCGAAAGACATCGGCCACCGCGATGTCGAGCCCGCCTCCGGGCAGCCACCGCCGGGAGAACATCGTCACGTAGTCGCCTTCTGCCACAAGGCGGCGGATGTCGATCCGTATGTCGGTGAGGGGCAGCTTCCGTGCTGCCGCGATCCAATCCGCTTTCGTGGTGGTCCGGAACGGCAGCCCGTGATCCGTGTAGTCGTCGCGCAGGAGCGGCGCGACGGCATCGAGGTCGCCTTTGCCGTACCGCGCCAGGCAGGTGAGGACCAGTTCCTTGTAGTCAGTGCTCATGTCCCCGAGTGTGCTGGGGTGGTCGGGGACTGTCGATGAACTCGCAGTTCATGGAACGTGGTCGGAGGGTACGACTAGGGTCGGCGCTGTGGAGACGGTAGGTGGCCTGTTGCGCGAGTGGCGCCACAGCCGACGGCTGAGCCAGCTCGATCTCGCGCTGGCGGCGGGCGTTTCGCCGCGGTACGTCAGCCTCATCGAGACCGGCCGATCCCGGCCCAGCGCCGACATGGTGCTGCGGCTCGCCGCTCAGCTGGAGGTGCCGTTGCGGCATCGCAACCGGCTGCTGGTGGCGGCCGGGTTCGCGCCCCGCTATCGCGAACGGCCGCTCGACGAGCCGGACATGTCGGCCGTTCGGGACGCCGTGGCCAGGGTGCTGAAGGCGCACGAGCCCTATCCGGCCCTGGTCGTGGACCGGCGTTGGAACATTCTGATGACCAACGCACCGGTCGTGCATTTCCTCGCCGACGTCAACCCTCAACTCCTTGTCGCTCCGGTCAACATGGTGCGGCTGGGGCTCGATCCACGGGGTCTCGCCTCCCGGATCGTGAACCTGGCGGACGTTCGCTCGTTCTTTCGCGCCCGGTTGTCCCGCCAGGTCGCCAGGACCGGTGATCCGGTGATCGGCGCCCTGTACGACGAGTTCTTCGCGGACGACGAGCCTGCCGGATCAACCCCTGGGCTGGAGTCCGAGGTGGCGATTCCGATGGTCTTCCGGCTGGACGGAGGCGAGGTGCGACTCTTCTCGACCATCACGACGTTCGGAACCCCTCAGGACATCACGCTCGAAGAGATCTCGATCGAGTCCTACTATCCGGCGGACGCCGACAGCGCCGCCGTCCTGCGCAGCATGGCCGGTCCGGCGGGGGACCGGTGCGACGACGGGCAGTAGGCACGGCCCGCTGGAGGATGTCGCGTCGGAACGTGCCGTACGGATCGATGGGCGACCAGGACCCGGCGGCGGTCGGTCCGCGCCGGTTCTCCCGATCGACGCATCATGCCGTGGCCTTCTCGCCGATCGCGTCGTCGGCGGAGGTGGTCGCCCGGCCGTTCGTGACGCGTCGCGTACGGACGATTCCCCAGCCGACGAGTGCTGCGGCCACGACGGTGAGCGTGAGGCCCGCGATCGTGACCGCCTCCTGGAATTCCGCGGTCTGTTGCGTGCTCCAGTTCGCTGTGGCGAGGTTGCCGGTGAACAAGGCCGCGAGGATGGTGCCGGTGACGGCGATGGCGATTCCGGAGGTGACTTCGGTGGCAGTGTCGACGAGGGCAGCGCCGATCGTGGTGCGATTCTTCGGCAGACCACGGAGCACGTTGACTCCGGCGACCACGCCGACCACGCGCATTCCCGCTGCCACGAGCACGAGTGCGATCGCGACCCACACATATCCGAACCTGCCCAGCAGACCGTAGACGGCGAGCCCGAACACGACCGCTGCGGCACTGAGCCATGCGGCCCGTTCGAGGCCGACCCGTTGCACGAACGGATTGACGAACGCGCCGCCCGCGACGAGGACGATGACCTGCGGCAGCATTCCGAGAGCGGCGAGTGCGGGCGTCCACCCCCAGTCGAGCTGCAGCTGCAGCGTCACCAGGTATCCGAGGCCGGCGGTGGCCAGCCCGGCCGCGGCCTTGAACGCCAGGCCGCTGGACACCAGAGGGTGAGCAACGAGTTCGAGGTCGAGGAGCGGGTAACGCGCCGAGCGCTCGCGGAGGACGAAGAGCATCGCAGCCACGACGGCCGCTGCCGTGGTCGCCCACGGGATCCACGATGCGGCGCCCTGGTGGACGAACAGCGTCGGTGCGACGAGTGCGAGCACGATCGTCGCCGTACCCAGCACCGCACCTGCGATGTCCACCGGATCGCGGTGCAGATCGGCCGCGACGTCCGCGCCGATACCGGACCGCACACCGATGAATGCGAGCACGGCGATCGGCACGTTCACCAGCAGCAGGACCTGCCATGGCGCGATCGCCAGCACGAAGCCACCCACGGTCGGGCCGATCGCGAGCCCCACCAGACCCACGGTCGAGATGAGGGTGGTCGCACGGACGCGCAGGCCGTCCTCGTCGAACAGCCGGAATGCCAGCGCCATCGATCCCGGGGTCGTCATCGCGGCCGCGACCCCCATCGCCACCCGGACGGCGATGAGTTGCTCCACAGTGGAGACAAAGGCGGTCGCCAGGCTCGCCACGCCGAGCAGAACCAGCCCGATGAGCATGATCCGTCGCCTGCCGAACCGGTCGGCGATCGCGCCGCACGCCAGCATCAACCCGCCGAACACGACGGCGTAGGCGCCTGTCACCCACTGCAGCGCGATCGTCGAAGCGTGCAGATCGCGTCCGATCGTGGGCAACGCGACGTTCAGGATCGAGTTGTCCAGCATCTCGAACAGAAACACTGCCGACAGTCCGGCCAAGGCCACCCAGGCCTCGCGCAACGACCGGGGCGAGCCAGGAGAGGGGTCCGCCGCCGCGAGTGCGGTTCCGGTCCCGTGGGGAGTACTCATGAACGGCCACCTAAGATATAGAGGTCTATCTTACGGATGCCAGAGTAGGGCGCTAGAATAAGATAGGCAAGTCTATCCAAGGAGGTATGGATGCCCGAACGACGCCGCGGAGCGGCACTGGAGAAGGCGCTCCTCGATGCGGCCTGGGAAGAACTGGTGGCCAACGGGTACGCCAGGTTCACCATGGACGCGGTCGTTCAGCGCGCGGGCACCAGTCCGCCCGTTCTCTACCGCCGCTGGTCCGACCGCGACGAGCTGGTCCGGGCGACCATCGTCCGCAGCCTGGAGGAGAACCGCCTCGACGTTCCCGACACGGGAAGCCTGCGGGGGGACGTCCTCACCCTCATGCGGGAGATCAACGCCACCCGCGTCCAGTTCATCACCGTCATGAGCGTGCACCTGGCCGGCTACTACCAGGAGACGGGAACCAGCCCCCGGGACCTCCTCGCGACGGGGCGTGAGAACTCCGTCGACGTGCTCTTCGACCGTGCCGTCGACCGCGGCGAGATCAAGCCGGAACTCCTCACCGAACGCATCAAGTCCCTTCCCTTCGA
This sequence comes from Streptomyces sp. H39-C1, assembly GCF_027158125.1. Taxonomy (NCBI): domain Bacteria; kingdom Bacillati; phylum Actinomycetota; class Actinomycetes; order Kitasatosporales; family Streptomycetaceae; genus Streptomyces; species Streptomyces sp. H39-C1. Next base: position 53,583 of record NZ_JAPVLS010000003.1, on the reverse strand, counting down.
CCTGCTGCGCCAGGAGGTCCTCACGACCTTCGCCCCCGTACCCGACCACGTCCTCGAAGAGATCGTCGACACGGTCTTCCTCCCCCTGGTGCGCTGACCGCGGCGACAGCGCCACGCCTCTCGCCCACGGTCCTCGGCGGGAGGCGTTGTTGTCGTCACAGTCGGTCGTGGATGGTCACCAGCTCCCGCAGTACGTCGGTCGCGGTGCCAAGGGCGACGGTGCCGTGGTGGGCGAGTGCGGTGTCGAGGTCCTGGGTCAGGGCGGCCTGGCGCTCCTGGTGCAGAAGGCGGCCGCTGTCGGTGAGGGCGACCGTGACCGATCGCTTGTCGCCCGCGGGGCGTTCGCGAGTGACGTGGCCGGCTGCGGCGAGGCCGTTGACCAGTTGCGTGGCGGCGGCCCCGGTGGTCTCCCTGGCGGCGGCCAGCCGGCCGACCGGCAGCGGCCCCTGATCGGCGAGGACGCGCAGGGCTCGCGCGTGGGTGAGGGAGAGCGCGCCGGGGGTGCGCGTGGCGCGACCGCGCAGTCGGGAGTCGGCGGCACTGAGGCCGTAGGCGGCGCTGGCGAGCTGGTCAAGGGCCTGGTGGTTCGGTGCCGTCCCCGCCCAGCTCGCCGACGCCCGCCGGGCCTGGGTCGTGTCGTCGCGGCACCGGCCGCTGCATCACCGGGACGGCGCACCGCGGGGCGTTTGAACAGGAAAAAGTGGGAACACGTCATTCATGGCGAATCCTGACGACGAAACGAAGACGCCCCACGCTCCCGGCTCCCAGCCGAGCACGCGCCCGGGCTCCGATGAACCGCAGACGATCACGGCGCCGACGCCGCCTGTCGCGCGGACCAGTGATCCTCCGGATCAGGCGGACCTGGCCGACGAGGGGGACGAGTCGGAACGGTCCCGCGCCGACGAGGCGCCGGGGAAGACGTCCGAGGACGACTGAGGGGACCGCATCCCCGAGGTGGCCGGCGGAGCCGGCCCGACGCCGGGGACCGTACTGATCGAGCGTCGGCCCGCCGTAGCTGTGGATATCCCGAGGCAGCAGGCGGGCCGTCGCTCGTGCGGTGAGGCCTATCGCGATCCCGGACGCCGCTCGTCAGCTCGGACCGGAGGCCGTCGCCTTGTCGCCGGCCGTGGCGTCGTCGAATGGATCGAGGGCGATGCGGCCTGGACGATCATCGACCGGATCTCGACGAAGTACACCGGTGCGCCGTACTCCCGAGGACCGGAGCGCGTCGTGGCCGTGATCGAGCCCGAGCGACAGACCGTCGGTGTCGGCTGAACCGGGGCAGGCGGTCGTGGCCGCGCGCTCGCCCGTCGCTATCGTGCGACGGGCGACGTGTCGCTCGCGTGGAGAGGGCGGACCAACACGCGGGTGGTGCTGGCGTCGTCCTCGGTGACGTCCCGGACATGCTCGAAGCCGATTCTGTCCAGCAGGGTCAGTGAGGCCTTGTTGGTCGCGGCTACGGTGGCGTGAACCCTGGACAGTCCGAGGGTGCCGAAGCAGTAGGCGGTGATCGCTTCCGCCAGTTCGGTTCCCAGGCCTGACCCCCAGGCCGCCGGCGCCAGAGCGTAGATGATCTCGTGGCCTCCGGAAACCTCGGTCGGCTTGATCTCGGCATGCCCGACCAGGAGCCCGTTCCGACGGACGGCCCAGACATCGAACAACTCCTGGGCATAGACCTTCGTGAAGATCCGCCCGAACAGGGCCCGGTCCGCCGCTTCGGAGGCGGGGCCGTCACCCATCCACTGCGACACCCTGGTGTCCTGGAACAGTGCGACGAAGCCCTCTTCGTCCTCGGGGACATACGGTTCCAGGAGCGGTCGCTCGGTGCGCAGCGTAGGGGTCACGGGCGGCGACGCTACCCACGCGACACCCGGTCGGCAAACCACTTTCGCCGGACGGCCCGTACCCGGGCGGAGTCGGTCAATTGGCTCCAACTCCCGTACGTTGTGGGCTGGTTCGCGCACATTGCTCCGTGGTGGGCCCGCTCGGCGGGCCGGTAGTCACAAACCGGGGGAGTAGCAGGTGACCACCTTCATCATGGGCCACGGGAATTACAGCGAGCCCGACACTTTCGTCCCGACCGGCAGCAGAATCGGCATCTACGCAGAGGTCAACACCCTGCTGGCCATCACCATCGGCATGGCGGTCCTGTCCACACAAGGGGGCTTCGAGCCGCCGACCACCTTCGACGCGACGGCCGGGAAGACCTCGAAGGTCCACAACTACCGGATCGGTCCGCTCACCCATCCCGAGTACCAGCGGATGCGCACCGTCGACTCCTCGAAGAACACGATCATCTACATCGGCTTCACCGAGGGGTTCGGGAACGAGACCCAGCTCTGCACGGACCTCCAGGGCTGCACGGGCGGCCGGCATCAGTGTGACGGCATCCTGGGCCGGGTCCACGACACCGACATCCGGCTCGCCTTCTGCGTGGGGAAGGCGAGCGAGTCGGGGCAGAGCAAGATGACGACCACGTTCCCGGCGACCGACACCTACGCGGAGCCGAACGCCCACCTGGCGCGCTACATCGACGAGGCCAAGGTCTGGTTCGAGCGGATGACGAAGACCCCGGACGTGGCGATCCCCGCGTTCCACAAGCTCGCCTCCACCGCCCCGGGCGCCCGCGAGGCGTCGTTCATCCTGGCCTCCTCCAAGAAGCTGGAGTCCCTGCTGATCCTGCACGACGCCCGCCAGTACCGCGGCTCGCTGAGCGCGTGGGACTTCCTCAACTATCTGTACGGTCTGACGGAGAAGTCGCGCGCGAGGGTGACCAAGCGACTGCGGACGGAACCCGCTCCGGCCGCCGTTCCCGCGCCCGTGACCGCGCTGGACCGCTTCGTCGCCTCCTACTTCACCGCCGGCACGGCCGAGCGCCGCGCCGGCTGGGCGGCCCTCACCTCGCAGGAGCGGGCGCAGGCCACCGGGAACCACCTGCTCAAGTTCTGGTCGACCCACATCGTGCCCGTCATCGACGTGTACCAGCAGGGCTGGGACTCCCACGATCAGCCGGTCGGCTGGTTCACGGGCGCTTCCTACCGGTCTCCGCTCACCGAATTCGGCGAGGCGGAGGCCCAGCTCTCCCCGAGCTATGTGGACTCCTTCAACGCCTGCATGGCGTTCGGTCACACCGCCGGCCCGGCGGCCTGCCTGGCGCTGTGGAAGCGCCTCGAGGGCAACCCGGACGCCCAGCGGCTGCTGGGCATCATGACCAGGACGAAGGACCCGGCGGCCTGGAAGGCGCAGGTCACACCCGATACCGAGGCGGACCCGCTGGCCGCCTGGCTGGCCGACCACCGAGCCGCCGAGCTGGCCGTCGTGCGCCGGGCGCAGCAGACCGCGGTCGAGGCGGCGCCGAAGGCCGCAGTCGTGGCGAGTTCGTCGTCCTCGGAGAGTGAGGACATCTTCGCGACCGATCCCTTCGCGGACTTCTGGGACGACGCGGACACGGACAACTGGCGGGCCTGCAGGGACTGGAGCAAGGAGAAACCGGTCCAGGTCATCGAACTCGCCGGCCAGTTCAAGTTCGCCGAACGGGCCACGGCCCTGGCGGCCGCGTTCCCCGCCGCCGTGTGGGGCACCTTCTCGGTGGAGGAACTGGGCTTCTCAGGGGGCACCCTCCAGCTGACGGCCGGTGCCATCGACCTCGGTGCGTTCAGGGCCTACCTCGCGCGGCCGGAGATGACGCGTCTGACCACCATCACGGTGCGGTAGCCAGCCCGGCCGCGCGCGCCCTTCGATGGGCCGGGCCGTGCGCCAGGGTGCGGTCCCGGCGGACCGCACCCTGGCCGGTCCCCGCACGAGCGGCACACCGCCGCCACGGTCGACACCGCGGGGCGAGGCGCTGGAACGGCACAGGCCTTTCCCGCCGACCACCCCATTCCCGGCGTGATGGTCACCGCCGAGCCCGGTTGGACCGCCAAGGTGACCACCGCTCATCTCAAGATGCCGATACCGGTGTGAGGTGAACGCCGGCCCAGGCCACCGGACTGGGCCGGCGTTGTGCCGCGGAGTCCACGGTCACCTGCCGGGGGATGTCCCGATCAACGGCGGTGGGGTTGGCACCAGGTGCGGCCGGGAGCTGGCCGGAGTGAGCCGGCGACCGGCTCGGCCTAGCGTCGTGTGCATGGGACTTGTGAACAATCCGCGCACAGTGACGGCGACCCTTGCTGCCGCGTTCGTGCTGGCGGCGGGTATTCCGGCGTCAGCGTCGGCCCCACCCGCCGCCGTCTCGCACCCCCCGGCCGCCGCCCCGACGACCGCTGCCGGACTCGACCGCTACGAACACCAGTCGTTGGCGTGGAAGAGCTGTGTCCTCGGCCCCGACGACGACACCGGCCAGGAGCTGGAGAAGGCCGGGGCCCGCTGCGCGGACGTCATCGTGCCACTCGACTACGCCGATCACGGCGGCCGTACGATCACCGTCGCCGTCTCGCGGATCAAGGCCACCGACACCGCTCACCGCATCGGCTCCCTGCTGCTCAACACGGGCGGCCCCGGCGGACAGGACATCGGCGACCCGCCCTGGGTGCACGACGCGATGAAGGACGCGGGCGGTCGCTACGACATCGTGGGCATGGATCCCCGGTTCGTCGGCCGCAGCACTCCGCTGGACTGCGGATGGCCCACCGGCAGCCCCTTCCGCTGGGCAGGTTCGGACCGAGCCGGGTTCGACCGCGTGACGGCGTTCCAACGGGACCTGGCCGACCGCTGCCGGACGACGAACGCCGACGTGCTGCCGTACATCACCACCCGCAACACCGCCCGCGACATGGACGTCGTCCGTGGCGCCCTCGGCGAGCGCCGCGTCTCCTATCTCGGCTACTCGTACGGCAGTTACCTCGGTGAGGTCTACTCGACGATGTTCCCCGGCCGCACCGACCGCATGGTCCTCGACGGCGTGATCGACCCGTCCCGGTACGGCCCCCGGCTGCTGGTCGGTACCGAGACCGCCAACGAGACGGCGCTGAGCCACTGGGCCGGATGGGCCGCCGAGCACGATTCCGCATACGGCCTGGGCACGACCCGTGACGCCGTCCTGGGCACGATCGACCGCATCCAGCGCACCGCCACCGAGCGGCCCCTGGTGATCGGTGGCGGGTCCTCGGTGTCCTATCAGCTCGACGAACACATTGTGCCGTTCGTCGTCTTCAACGGTCTGTCGGACGATACGGAGCAGGCGCGGCGGTCGTTCGCCTCCTCGATCCGCACCCTGGAGCAGGCGGCGGAAGGGCGACGGGCCGAGCCCGACGCCGACTTCGCGGAGGCGCTGGATTTCCTGCTGAAGGGAGGCGACGAGGCATCGGCCTACGGCAGCGTGCAGACCGCGATCCTCTGTGGTGACGTGGCCGCCCCGCGCAACCCGGAGGTCTACTGGCGCGACGTCCAGCGCAGCCGTGAGCTCCACCCGCTGGTGGGACCGTTCACGAACGACATCAGCCCCTGCGCCTTCTGGGACCGGCCACGCGAACGCCCCACCGTCGTACGCCACGACCTTCCCGCGCTGATGGTCAACGCCACGGGCGACCCCCGTACGCCCTATGCCGGCGCCACGGCGATGCATCGCGCGTGGCCCAGTTCGCGCCTGGTCACTGTCGACGGTGCCGACAGGCACGGTATCTACGGCGCGTACGGCAACACCTGCGCCGACAACACGGTCAACGTCTACCTGCGCACCGGAAGGCTGCCCGCCGCGGATGTCACCTGCCCGACCACCGGGCCCACCGCTGGGACCCGGCCGCCGCGCGCAGGAGGATGAGGCCGTCGCCGCGCCGCTCGGCAGGGTCGAGGAGCGGCGCGGCGGTTCACGGTGATCGATGTGGTCCCGGGCCGAGGGATCCACGGTCCGGGCGCCCGGAATTTTGCCGGGGCGGCAACAGGAGTGGCGTGAGCGGGACGCAAGGGGCGACGGCGGGCGCATGACCGACGACATCGCAACAGGTTCGCCCGCGTCCGACGCTCCCGCACCCGCCGACGGGTATGCCGGGGACCCCGCGGTACGGGAGGAGTGGGACAGCCGGTACGCCGACCGGCAGCAGTTGTGGAGCGGCCGGCCCAACGGTGCGCTCGTGGCGGAGGCCGCCGATCTCACACCCGGGCGGGTCCTCGACGTCGGCTGCGGCGAGGGAGCCGACGCGCTCTGGCTCGCACGCGGCGGCTGGGACGTGACCGCGCTCGAAGTCTCGAGCGTGGCGCTGGAGCGGGCGGCCGGCCACGCCCGGGACGCCGGTCTCGCCGTCCGCTGGGTGCACGCCGAACTGGCGCACGCGGCCCTCCCGCCGGGCTCCTTCGACCTGGTCTCCGCCCAGTACGCGGCCCTGCTGCGCACCCCCGACGCCGCGGCCGAGCGAGCGATGCTCGCGGCCGTCGCGCCCGGCGGCGTGCTGCTGCTCGTGCACCACGCGGGCATGGACACCCAGCACCCGGACGACAGCGGCTTCGACCCGGCCGACTACGTCTGGCCCCAGATGGTCGCTGCCCTACTCGACGACGACTGGGAGGTGGAGGTGGATGAGCAGCGGCCGCGCCTCGCACCCGACGGCGGTGCCGGTGCGCACCACACCGACGACCTGGTGCTGCGCGCACGCCGACTGCGCTGAGACCACTTGGCCCACCTTCGCTTCATCAGCGACCGGTGAAACCCACCCGCACCCGCTCCGATAGGATGATCGACCTCGCGACGATCACCCTGATCGCCCATTCATTCACCAGAAAGCCATACCGACCAGCACAAAGAGCGTCTTTATTTACATCTAACAAATCGGCCAAACAATTGATATCTATAGCAGCGCGCATGTTTTCACGAATTAACTCCAGAATTGCGTTCGCCGCATGGCGCCAACCGCGGGTGATGCTGTGGGCCGCGGTGAGTGTGGCGGCCCTCGCGTTCCTCATCGCGCTGGAGATCACCGCGCGCCGCTACGGCCTGCGGGGGCCGATCACCAACCAGGTGCAAGAGTTGATATTCGGCCCCAAATCGGGGCCGCTGCTGTACGCCGGCATGGCGTTGATGATGCTGGTGCTCACCTGGCGGCAACGGTTCATCGCGCTCGGTGCCGCGCTCGGCATCGACGTCGTCTTCTTCCTGGTGCGGTGGACGGCCGACTCCAGGCTGACCTTCGGCAACGGCGCGTTGTGGGTGCTTTTGAGCTATGGGGTCATCGCTGTCACGCATCGCACCGGCCGGGAACGTGTCCTGCTGCTGAAGGGCGTCGGGCTGGGCCTGCTGCTGGTGACCGGCCGCAAGACCGGCGATGCCTGGCTACTCATCACGTCGAAGACCCGCCCGATGGTGCTCGACCAGTACGTGGCGACCGCCGATCGCGCGCTGGGCAATCCGTCGTGGCTGATGGGCCGGATCGTCAGGGCCAGCGGCCCGATCGGCACCCATCTTCTCGACGCCGTCTACATTCAGCTCGCGGTGGCCGCTGTCCTCGTCGCGCTGTACCAGCTGCGCCATGTGGCGACCGAGCGCCGCTTCCCGCGCCATCATCTGGTGCGCACCTTCCTCGTCATCGGCCTGCTCGGGCCGGCCATCTACATGCTCTTCCCGGTCGTCGGACCGATCTATGCCTACGGCGTCGGCATCGGCGCCGGCGGCGGCGAGCACTGGGCGCTGGCCAACCTGTGGCCGAACACGCTGCCGCCGATCGCCGCCCCGCACCCGGTGCTCTTCGACGCGGTCACCCCCCGCAACTGCATGCCCAGCCTGCACACAGCGTGGGCCACCGCGATCTTCATTCATTCCCGCAAGGGCCCGCGCTCTCTGCGTTACGCGGGCACGTTCTGGCTGATCGCCACGCTCTGCGCGACGCTGGGATTCGGTTATCACTACGGTGCGGATCTCGTTGCCGGCGTGGTGTTCGCCTTCACGATCGAGGCAGGGCTGCGCGCGCACGACCGTGGCTGGGAACGGTCAGGAATACGGCTGGTCGCTCACGGCGCAGCGGTCTTCGCCGGGCTCCTGGTGGCGTATCGCTATCTGCCGATGGAAATGGCCGAACACGCGTGGCTGTCCGGACCGCTTCTTGTTCTCGCGATGGCGTCGGTGGTGCACGGCTACCTGCGGACCACCAAGCTGTGGGATCTGAAGGCCGCACCGGTGCAGCAACCGGAACCGCAACCCGTCCTGGTTTGAGCCGTTTCGCACCAGGGTGCGGGCTGACCGCGTTCAGCATCCCGGCTGCACCAGGGCGTGCGGGCGAAAACCTGGATGCGGGTGACGTGGGGTCGCCATAGGCTCCCGTTCGAGGGGCCGACAAAGGCGCCCTGTCGACAGCGGTCGGTCAGTGATCGGAGATGCGCAGGGTATGACGTGTCAACTGTTCGCGGTCTGTTTCGATGCGAGCGAGCCGCTGCGGCTCGCGAGGTTCTGGTCCGGGGTCCTGGGCTGGGAGATGGTCGACGATCCACACGACGGCATCATGCTCCTGCCCAGTGATGACACCGGGTTCCGCATCCGTTTCCTGCCGAGTCAGGATCGGAAGGCCGGCCAGAACCGGATGCACTTCGATCTGACCAGTACATCCCTGGAGGACCAGCAGCAGACGGTGACCAGGTCGCTCGGTCTTGGCGCACGGCACATCGACATCGGCCAGACCCCGGAAGACGGTCACGTGGTACTCGCCGACCCCGAAGGCAACGAGTTCTGCGTCATCGAGCCGGGCAACAAGTTCCTCGCCGACTGCGGATTCATCGGCGCCCTGGCCTGCGACGGTTCGCAGGAAGTCGGGTACTTCTGGAGCGAAGCGCTGGGATGGCCGCTGGTCTGGGACCAGGACCAGGAGACCGCGATCCGCTCACCGCACGGTGGTCCGAAGATCACCTGGGGCGGCCCACCAGTGGCTCCCAGAACAGGCAGGAACCGCCTGCACTTCGACCTCGCTCCATCCACCGACGGCGATCGGCAGACAGAGGTCGACCAGCTGCTCTCCCACGGCGCGACCCGAACCGACGCCGGCCAGGGCGAGCTCGGCGCGGTGGCGATGACCGATCCCGACGGCAACGAGTTCTGCGTACTGACGCCCCGGTAACGCGGCCAGGGGCCGGCGGAGCGCTTTGCTGAGGCACACCCGCTCTCGCCTGCCGTGCAGAAGTCCAGCCGCCGGTGCGAAGGCCACGGGTGGGCGAAAAGAAGGTGCGCCGGGCGGGTCGGTGTCGGCAGGATGCGCGGCGTGACCGAGCAGTTGAGCAACGCACTCCCGTCCGCGTCCGTCCTTGAGGCCTTCGGGGTGAGGGGCAGTCCGGTTCAGTTGGCCGGTGGGCAAGGGCGAAGCGTTCTCGTCGGTGGGTTTGTGTTCAAGCCTGCTGAGGGGCCTGAGGACGAGACCGAGTGGGCGGCTTCCCTGCTCGAGGGGCTGGCGGCAGGCAGTGGTTTCCGCGTCCCGCGGCCGCTGCGGGCGGCTGATGGGCGAAGTGTCGTGGACGGCTGGACCGCCGGCGAGTTCCTGACCGGAGAGCCTGGTCCGCGGGGACACTGGGACGGTGTGCTCAGTGTCGGCCGTTCCTTCCATGCCGCTTTGCGGAACCTGCCCCGGCCCGAGTTCCTCGACCGGCGGGCCCATCCCTGGGCTGTGGCCGACCGGGTCGCGTGGTGCGAACAGGACATCGACGTGATCGATGACCTCTCCGCGGCGTATTCGACGCTGCTGGAGCTGAGGCGGCCGGTGCAGCAGGAGGCGGCTCAGCTCATTCACGGCGATCTCACCGGGAATGTGCTTTTCGCGGCAGACGACGTGCCTGTAGTCATCGACTTTTCGCCGTACTGGCGACCACCGGTGTTTGCCGAGGCCATCGTGATCGCAGACGGTCTGCTGTGGTTCGATCTTCCGTCCGATCTGCTGACGAGTGTCAGTGATCATCCGGCCTGGCAGCAGATGCTGATTCGTGCACTGATCTTCAGGCTCGTCGCGCACAGCGAGAGCGTGGGGCCGTCGGGACGGGCTCAGCCGGGTGAGTCGGAGCGGTACAGGAGGGCAACCGACGTTGTGGTGACGACGTTGGCGTCGCTTCAGGGGTAGTTCGCTCCTGGGTGATCTCCAGCCGGCGGGACCACTGCCTGAGGTGGCTTGGGCCAGGGACAGGCCGGATCTTCGGTGATCTTCACCTGCTGGGGGTTGTCTCTGGGGAAGGTCCAGATGCGGCCCAGGGTGCTGGTGGCGGTCACTGTGGTTGCGTCCAGCGTGACTTCGGTGAACGGGTTGGAGTCGCAGGAGACCGCGATCCATTGCAGAGTGTGGTCGTCGTCGTCCCGGGTCAGGGCGACCCAGCCGATGCTGCCGTGGGCCGATGATTCCCCTGCCAGGGCGCGGCTTCCGGCGTGGACGCAGGTGGCGAAGGTCGTATCGACGTCGATCCAGGTACTGGGGGTCCACGCGGTGGCCCGTAGAACTTCCCACCACTGCCAGTCCTCGGCCCGCCGGTCATGGAGCCGGTCGGCGGGGGAGAACCGCATGAGATTCATGACCGACAGGGATCCGTCGCCGAACATGATGAAGTCCCCGTCAGGCGCCTCCCGGGCGCGCCAGCGGTCCTGCACGAGGACGGCCTTGGGTGCCGTATAGGGGAAGCTCACACCCGCCATCATGACATCGAGGAACGGTGCGAACAGGGGGACGCATGGGTCAGATCAGAGCCTCCGCCCGGTCCTCTGTACGGGCGGGTGGGCGCCGTGGCTCGTGCCGTGTCAGGCGGTGTCAGGCGGCGCCAGGTCCGGAGATGGCGTGGAGTGCGGCGCGCGCCGCGTCGCACAGTTCGTCGTCCTCCGGGACGGAGCGCCAGGTTCCCTGTCTGACGGGGCGCTCGTCGGCGTCCAGGAACGCCCGCAGGACGGGCTCCGCCGGGGCGGCGTCGGCGCCGATCTCGGCCAGCAGCTTCACGGCCTCGACGACCGCCCGATGAACGTCGCCCCGCTCGGTGAACGGTGCGATCGCCCGGACCAGGACAGGGACCACCTCGTCGGTTCGCCCGGTGATCCGCCACAGCGCCTCGCCGACACGCAGCGGTAGCCAGCCCTCCTGGTGCACGGTGAGGAGTTCGCGCAGCCGCCCGACGTACGCGGCGCCCGGCGTGCCCAGTTCCGCCAGCAGAACGGCGGCGTTGTCCTGGTCGTACGGCTCGCCCAACTGCGGGACCAGAAGAGCCAGCGCGGGCTCCCGGTCGCCGGTCAGCCGCCCGTACGCGAGCGCCAGGCTGCGCGGCGCGAACGGCTGGTCCGCGGGCGGGGCGTCGAGCAGGGCGCGCAGCCGCTCGCGGGGCACGGCCCGGGCCGCGGCCGGTCCGATCGCGGCGAGTGCGTCCAAAGCCCACACCACGGCGTGGGTGTCCAGGAGGCCCAGCAGTTCCGGGAGGGCGGGGGCGGCCGCGGCGCCCCAGGACTCCAGCAAGCGGCAGAGCTCGCGGCGTTCGTCGAGGGTGGATGCGGCGGCGAGCCGGGCCCGCAGCGGGGGCAGCAGTGCGTCGGCGTGGGCGCTGAGCCCTGCGGCGACCTCGTTGAGGCTCAGCTCGTACGTCCACCAGCCGTCGGCGTGGGACGCGTGGTACGCGAACCCGAGCTGCGCTTGGGCCAGCCGCCGCACCAGCGGTGGTACGCACCGGGCGTCACCGAGCCGGGACAGGGCCCAGATCGCGTGGGACCGGGCGGGCAGGTACGGCTCGCCCTCGTCCGTCACCATGGCCGCCAGCGCGTCCGCCCAGGGACGGGCGGCGTGCCCGCACATGCCGAGGACCCGGGCGGCGAAGAGCCGGTTGTCGGGCTCGGGGTCGGACAGTGAACGGGCCACAGCCGGTAGCAACTCCGGGACGGCGGAGCGCCGACGGCTGAGCGCCTGGGCGGCCGCCTGCAGCGCGCCCGCGCGCACGGAGGGGTCGGGGTGGCCGATCAGTCTCTGGATTGCGTCGGCCAGGGCCGCCCGGTCCTCTCCCAGCAGGCCGACGGCCCAGACGACCGTGGGCTTGGCCGCGCTGCGTCCCGGCCGCCATGTCTCCGGTTCGCTGCCGGACAGCACGTTGGACACTGTCTGTGCGTACACGGAGTCGTCCTGCCCCGGAAGCGCGCGGCGCAAGGCCTGCACGGCAGCGAGGCGTACGGAGGGCTCGGCGTCGTCCATGAGTTCCCGCAGCCAGCCGATCGAGGCGCCGCGCTGTTCACGAGCATGGGCGATCAACGAGCCGACCGAGTCGACGAGTTGGATCCTCGTTTGTGGGTCGGACTCCACGGCCCACCGGGTCCGCAGCCCCGCGGTCACCTCGTCGGCCCGGTGGTGGGCCTGCGCGAGGGCGTCAGCGACGGCGGTACGGTGCACCGCCAGCGGACCGTCCAGCAGCGGCAACAGGTCCGTCACCGCCAGGTCCCACGCGGCGGGCCAGGCCGAGGTGACGAAGCGGGGTGCTGCGCTGTTCGCCGCGTCGGCCAGCGCCCCGACGAGGTCCAGGAGCTCCTGGCGGACGTCCGCGTCGATGGCCGGGTCGGCGGCGGCCGCGATGACGTACCCAAGAGCGGCCGGAGCCGAGGAATGGACCGCGCCGCCCTGATGGTGGACG
>NZ_JAPVLS010000003.1:0-41033 GCF_027158125.1 Streptomyces sp. H39-C1 | reverse complement strand
TCGGCAGCGGCCGCGGCCTTCTCCGGCCGGTAGAGATCCCGCAGCATGCCGGGCACGTCCCCGGCGGCACCGTAGGCGTGCCTCAGCGCCGCCCAGTCGACGTCGTCGAGCCGCGCGAGCGCGTCGCTCATCGGTAGCTCTCCTCGACCTGCTCCGCGACCGCGAAGACGGCGATCTCCTCGGCGTACCGCGTGCGGCGGTCGTCGTCCGCCGCCGAGGCGATGAGGCCCGCCATCAGGACGGTCTCTTGCGGCTCCCCGGGGGAGCGGCCGGTCGCGATGGCCGCCAGGTACGGGAGGGCGGGGAAGCTGTCGTCGTAGACGGATTCCTGGTGACACAGGTCGTCCCACAGGTCGCTCCAGACCTGTCCGTCCTCCTCACCGCCCAGGCGGGCGAAGGCGGCGGCCAGGTCGTCGGAGGGTCTCACGCTCATGCCACCGGATTGTTCCGGACACGGGTCCCGTGCCGGAGAGCGGCCCCGGCGAACGGGCGGATCCCGGTGGCCGGTTCGCGACGGTCCCACCGGCGGGCCTCCGGCCGGCGATCCGATGCCCCCCAGGAGGTGACGTGCACCTCGTCGCCGGTGGACAGTTTTCCGGGTCGCAGTACGGCGTACTTGGTGCCGAAGGCGACGCCGCCCTCGGCGGCCCGGCGGTAGGTGGCCAGGGTGCGCAGTGGCTCGGGGCCCGCCTTGGTGCCGGCCTGCTGGTCGACCATGGTGACGGCGCACCGGATGGCGAGCTTGGCGTAGCCGAGTTCGCTGTCGCCGATAGTGATGCGGTGGGCGCGGTCCTCGGTGTGGGGGGTGTCCCAGCCGTCGACGACGATGTTCGGGCGGAAGCGGTCCATGGGGAGGGGCGGGCTGCCGTGTTCGCCCAGCCGCTCGTTCAGCAGATCCACGGTGGACCGGGAAAGGACATGGACGGCGCAGCTGTCGGCGTAGCCGGAGGTGCCGGGTGTCCGGCCGTCGGTGACGCGGTGGTGGTCGGCCGGAACGCGCACCAGGCGGCTCGGGGTGCCGAGAACGTCGGACAGCCATGCGGCGGCTTCGGTTCCCTGGTCGATGCCCCTGAACGGAGCCCCGAACAGCGTGACGTCGCGAGGACGGCCGGAGGTGTCGATGTCGATGCCCGTCGGGTCCGCGCCCGGGGCGTGCAGGGTGAGCCGCTCTCCGCCGTCGCTGAGCTCGGGGCGGATCACTGCCAGTCGCGGGTTGCGCCGCTGGCTGCGGAAGACTCCGTCCTCGCCGGTGACCATGAAACTGCGGTCATGCGCGAGGCCCGCGGGGGTCAGCACCGCGGTGTGCGTCGGCATGGGGGCGCAGCCCTTGACGGGGTAGGACACCAGCTGCGCGACCCTGGCCACATGCTCTCCCTTGTGCTGTGTTCATGCCGTACCACTGGTGACCGTATGGACAGGTGTGGCTCGTCGGCAATGGAAATACGCGCCGGCGGCAGGCCCGGCCGACGGCCCTAAGCCATCCGGCGTTCCGTCGAACAGCAGGAGACCGTGGAGCCGCGGAGGGGTTCGCGCTAGCCCCGGTGGGCTGCTCTCGTGGCTGCCGCGGTGCGCGCCCTCGGCGTCAGTGCGGCGCGCAGCGCCGGGGTGAGGATGCGGCGGGACTCGGCGGGGGTGAGGGCGGCGGGGGTGGGGAGCGGGTTGAGGTAGCGGGTGTAGATGAGGCCGCCGAGGATCGTCACCACAGCCGTGGCACGGGCGGTCGCGTCCCGGCCGCCGAGAAATTCAACAAGCCGGGCCAGCAGCTCCTGTTCCAGATATTCGCGGATCACCTCGGAGGCCTCGTCACCCTGGGCGGTGAGCCGGCGGAAGTCGGCGTCCTCCCACAGGTCCGTCACCGCGTCGATCAAGCGGTCGGGGAGGGTCGCCGGGTCGCCGAGGAGGACATCGTCCACTGCCAGTGCGTTGGCGCACTGGAACTGCATCACGTCTGCGAACAGGCCCTTCTTCGACCCGAAGTGGTACGCGATGAGTGCCGGGTCGACCCCGGCGGCGCCGGCCACCGCGCGCAGGGTGGTGCGCCGGTAGCCGCGCTCCAGGAACAGCGCGCGGGCCGCCACGACGATCGACTCGCGGGTCGGCGGGTTGCCACGCGGGCGGCCGCGCGTGCGGGCTGGGGCGGGGGCGGTGTTATTCATCAGCGTTGAGCTTGCGTTTCATGATCGGCACAGTCAAGGGCGTTCCGGAAACCACACGGAGGGATGACCCGACATCATGCGTATCGCAGTCTTCGGCGCCAATGGACCGACCGGCCGCCACCTCACCGAACAAGCCCTGGCAACCGGCCACGAGGTCGTCGCCGTGACCCGTCGCCCCGGCTCCATCGCCGCGCGGCCAGGACTGACCGTAGCCGTCGCCGACGCCACCGACCCGGCGGCCGTCGACGCCGCGATCGGCGGGACGGACGCCGTCCTGTCCGCGCTGGGCGCACGCTTCAGCAAGGAGGCCATCACCACGTACTCCGCGAGCGCCACCGCCATCACCGAGGCCATGGACCGGCACGGCGTCAAGCGGCTGCTCACTGTCAGCTCCAGCATCGCCGACCCCAACTGGCGTCCCACCGGAGCGCACTTCTTCAACCACGTGCTCGACCCGCTGGTGAACCGACGCCTCGGCCGCACCCTCCACGAGGACATGCGCCGGATGGAGGCCGTGATCCGTGGGACGGGCCTGGACTGGACCCTCGTGCGGCCGTCCGGCCTCTTCGAGCACCCCGTCGTCACGGATTTCCACACCGCCGAGACCAGCGCCGACGGCGTCTTCACCGCCCGTGCCGACCTCGCCGCGAGCATGCTGCGCGAAATGGAGGAGCGACGGTACGTCCGCACGGCCATGGGTGTCATCACCAAGGCTGTGCAGCCGAACATCGCCAAGCTGATCTGGAACGAGGGAGTGAAGAAGAAATGAGCCGGGCCGTTGAACTCCCCGCCATCACACGGGCGTTCTTCGCCCGTCCCCACACGGCCACCTTCACCACCCTCCGCCCCGACGGCACCCCGCACGTCACGCCCGTCCGCTTCACCTTCGACGCGACCACCGGCCTGGCCCGGGTGACCACCCGGGCGGGAGCCCGCAAGTCCCGGAACGTGGCGGCGGGCGGCCCGGCGGCCCGGGTCGCGCTCTGCCAGGCGGACGGATTCGACTGGGTCACCCTCGAAGGCCGGGCCACCGTCACGGACGAACCCGCGCGCCTGGCCGAGGCGGTCCGCCGCTACACCGTCCGCTACGGGGCGGCACCGCCCGCCCCGTTGGACCTGGTCGTCGTCGAGATCGCCGTCGACCGCGTCCTGAGCCTCAACCTTCCCCTCCCCGTACTGAAAGCGAAGTGACCCCGAGATGCCCACCATCCCCGTCCTTGATTCCACCGTCCACTACCGGGAGTCCGGCGACCCCGACGGGCTGCCGTTCGTCTTCCTCCACGGCAACCCCACCTCCTCCCACCTGTGGCGGAACGTTCTGCCGGGTGTGGCCGCGCCCGGCCGCCGCCTGCTGGCCCCCGACCTCATCGGCATGGGCGACTCCGGCAAGCCCGACCTCGCCTACTCCTTCGACGACCACTCCCGCTACCTCGACGCCTGGTTCGACGCCCTCGGTCTCACCGAGGCGGTCCTGGTCGGCCACGACTGGGGCGGCGCGCTCGCCTTCGACCGTGCCGCCCGCCTGCCGGGCACCGTCCGCGGTCTAGCCTTCACCGAGACGATCATCAAACCGCTGGTCGGCGACGAATTCCCGGCGGCCGGGCGGGAGTTGTTCACCCTCCTGCGCACCCCCGGGGTGGGGGAGGAGATGATCCTGGAGAAGTCACTGTTCATCGAGGGACTCCCGGGCACGCTCGCCACCCCGCTCGACCCTGCCGACCTCGATGTCTACCGACGCCCTTTCCCGACCCCGCACAGCCGCCGCCCGGTTCTGGCGTGGACGCGCATGATGCCGCTGGACGGCGAGCCCGCCGACGTCGTGGCCCGCATCGAGCACTACGACGCCTGGCTGGCCGCCAGCCCCGACGTCCCCAAGCTGCTCGCCGCGTTCGAGCCGGGCCCGGGCGCGATGACCGACCAAGGGGCCGTGGCCTGGTGCGAGGAGAACATCGCGGGCCTGGAGGTCTCCCGCTTCGGCCTGGCCGGCCACCACTCTCCGGAGGACCGCCCCGAGGAGTTGGCCGCGGCGATCAGCGCCTGGGTGGACCGCCACCGGCTGGCCCGCCCGTAGGGTCCCCCCGGGTTCCCGATCACGACGGTGCCGATCGTCCCGGGGCCGACCATCGCGGTGCCGACCGGGCAGCCGCCGACGGGTGTCAGCGCAGTACGGCCGCCAGCAGGTCGGCGCCCAGCGCTGTCAGATCGGGCAGATTGAGGGTGTAGCGGACGTAGCGACCGTGCCGCCGGGCTGTGAGCAGGCCCGCGCGGCGCAGGACAGCGAGGTGGCGGGAGACCTCCGGGGGTGAGAGTTCCCAGGCGTGGGCCAGCTCACCGGTGGTGTGCGGGCCGCGGGCCAGGGTACGCAGCAGCCGCAGGCGTACCGGATGTGCGAGGGCCTCCAGCCGTAGTGTGACCGTTTCCAGGGATACCGGCTCCGATGGGCTCGGCTCGGCCACGGGGTACTGCACCACCGGCTGCCACCCGGGCGCGTGGACCGCCACCAGGTGCGGGCGGCCGAAGACGCTGGGGATGAAGGTCACTCCGGTGCCGTGGGCGGCGGTCGCCTTGTCCTGCAGCTTGTCCACGATGATGCAGTCGCCGTCCGGTGCCAGGGTGACCGCGCCGGAGACCGATGCGAGTGCCGCCCCGATGCCCTGGCGCTTCAGCAGGTCGTTCTTGATGCGCAGGTCGGTGGCGAGCCGCACGGCGACGTCCGTCCAAGCGGCGTCGAAGAAGGCCTCGGCGCACTGTTCGAGGGTGTGGCGGACCCGCGCCCGCACAGCGGCCGGGTCCGCGAGCAGCCGTTCCGCGAAAGCCTCTTGCAGCGCGCCGCGGGCCTGGGCGACGTCCAGGGCCCGCTCGCGGGCGGCGGCATCGGTGAGGGGCGACGGCGTGCCGAAGTGGACCCGGTTGCTGCCGCAGGTGGTGACGAGTGCTGCCCGCACATACGTTTCGTCGTCGATCCGGTCCACGTCGTCCAACTCCTCGGCGAGGGTCGGCCGAGGACGGGCGGGGATCAGGAAGTCGGCCTGCGAGGAACGCCAGAGGAACTCCGCCTCGCGCAACCGCTCGGCCAGTTCCGGCCGCAGCCCGGCCCAGACCTCGCCGGCCCAGCCGGCGAGCTGCGGGTGGTGTCCCGGTTCGGCCAGCACGTGCAGCATCGCGGTCAGCTCGGCCAGCGGGGAGGCGGCGAACCGCAGTCGCTCGGCCGGCAGGCCGCTGATGTCGATCCTCAAGGTCACCCCCTCATCATCACCGACCGGAAGGGCGACGACGGCGTCGGTTGACGGTGTCCGTCAACCGGCGTTCCCGGCCCGGCGGCCGAACGCACCGTTGACGCCATGGCAACCATCACCAAGATCCAGCCCGGTGCCCTTGTCCGGGCCTCCGGAGGTCCCCGCTATGCCGTCGCCCTGGCCGTGGACGCGCTCGGCACCGGCCTGCTGCGGCCCTTTCTGCTGCTCTACGGGGTGACGGTGCTGAGGCTGTCCGCGCCGGCCACCGGCATCGCCATGACGGTCGGCGTCGTCGTGGGCCTGGTGTGCATGCCCGCGGTGGGCCGGTGGCTGGACCGGGGCGCACGCAGCACGGTCGTGGCGGCGTCGATGCTGGTGCGGGTGGTGGGCGTGGCGCTGCTGCTGGCCACCCCGGCAGGGCACGTCGGGCTGTTCGCGACGGCGGCCCTCTTCCTCGGTATCGGGAACCAGGCATGGCCGGCCGCCCACGCGGCTCTCGTGGCCACGGTCGCCCATGGCCGGGAACGCGACACCGCTCTCGCGGCAGGCCGCGCCCTGCGCAACGCCGGCCTGGGCGCCGGCGCGCTCCTTGCCACCGCCTGCCTGGCGGGCGGCACCACCGCATTGCAGGCGCTGGCCGCCGTCACCGGGCTCGCCTATCTCACCGCGGCGGCCCTGGCATGGTCGGTCCATCTGCGCGCGGACCCGGCCGCTACCCCGGCCACGGAAGGGGGCGACGGGCCCGCACCACGGATGCGCGCGCTGCTGGCCGCCAACGTGATCTACGCCTTCTGCCTCAACATCCCCGAAATCGCGCTCCCGCTGGTACTGGTAACACAGCTGCACGCATCCCCGATGTGGTCGGCAGCCATCTTCGTGGCCAACACGGTGCTGGTGGTCACCCTGCAGGTTCCGGTCACCGTGCTGATGTCCCGCTTCTCGCGGCGCACGCTGCTGGCTCTCGCCGGCGGGGTACTCACCGCGTCCTACCTCGGCTTCCTCGCGGCCACCTCACTGGGACACGGCTGGGCCGCCCCGGCCGTCGCCACGGTGTCCGTGGCCTGCACCATCGGCGAGATCCTCTATGCCGGCAGTGCCACCGCGCTCGTCACCGTCCTCGCCCCGGCCCACGTCCTGGGACGCTCACTCGCCCGCTTCCAGCTCTCCACGGGCTTCGGCCTCGCCGTCTCCCCGGCGGTCATCACCACTCTCGCACCCCACGGCTCGGCCGCCCTCTGGGGCAGCCTCGCCGCTGCGACGCTCCTCTCGGCCGGCGCCGTGGCCGGCGAGGAGGATCAAGGAACGCGGCTCAGCGGCTCATGAGAGCGGTGTGCTCGTCCAGCAGGGGCTCTCGGGTGGCGGCCGGGACGGCCGAGGAGCGCATGGGCGTGCTGGTGTCCGCCGAACGGAGGACCGGGCCGAGTGTCCTGCTGGGCCCGGGGAACCGTCGGAGGGCGATGAGTTTCGCAGCGATTGCCGGTCTTTATCCCCAGCACGCCATCAACCGCACCCGAGGAGCGCATCATGACCGCCACCTACACATTCGACGTCTTTTCCAGCCTCGACGGCTTCGGCGGCGCCGGCGGCAACTGGACCGGCTACTGGGGCAAGCAAGGCCCCGAGCTCCTCGACCACCGCCTCGCTCTGTACGCCGAGGAGCAGCGGATGGTCATGGGAGCCAACACGTATCGGGCGTTCGCGGAGATGCTGGCCGCGAGCACCGAGGACTCCGATGTGCGTGACGCCTGGGTCACCCGGATGAGGAGCCTGCCGGCAACGGTGGTCTCCACCACGCTGGAAGGACCCCTCGACTGGCCGGATGCGAAGGTCGTGAGCGGCGATGCCGTCGACGTCGTCGCCCGGCTCAAGGAGGAGTCCGAGGTACCGCTGCGCTCGCACGGCAGCCTGTCGATGAACCGGGCGCTGATGGCCGCCGGTCTGGTCGACCGCGTCCAGGTGACCCTCTTCCCTGTGATCACCGGTCGGAACGGTCTGGCCCCGGTCTTCCAGGGCGCCGCCGACTTCGACCTCGAGTTGATCGAGAGCCGCACCCTCGACGGCCGCATCCAGGAGCTCGTCTACCGGCCCACCCTGCATGTCTGAGCCGACCCATGCACTTCACCCCGGCAAGCAGCCGACCTGACCCGAGCCCCGGTGCCCGCGGCGAACCCGGCACAGGCGGGCGGGCGAATCGTGATTCTCCCGCTCGCCCCGTCGCCGGGAACTACTGTCGCGGGCATGGTCGAACACGATGCCCTCGATGCCACCCGCGAGGGATACGACGCCGCTGCCTCCCTGTATGCGCAGCGGTTCCGCGACGAGCTGCGTGACAGGCCCTTGGACCGCGCGATCCTGAGGGCCTTCGCCGAGGTCGTCAGTGGGAGTGGGGGCGGCCCGGTCGCGGACCTGGGATGCGGGCCCGGCCATATCGCCGCGCATCTTGCCGAGTTGGGGCCGGCGGTGTTCGGCATCGATGCCTCGCCCGCGATGATCGGATTGGCTCGGCAGGCTTATCCGGGCCTGCGGTTCGACGTGGGCTCGATGGCCGCGTTGAACATCGCTGACGGTGTGCTGAGCGGCGTACTCTCACGGTGGTCCGTCATCCACACGCCGCCGCGGGAACTCCCCGTCATACTCGCGGAGTTCCATCGTGTGCTGGCACCTGGCGGCCACCTTCTGATCGGCTTCTCGGCCAGCGATGACGCGTCCCACCCGACGCAGGTCTTCGATCACGCCGTCGTGCCGGCCTATCGGTGGTCACCCGACCACCTCGCCGCGATGCTGCGCGAGGCGGGATTGGCCGAGGTGGCCCGGATGGTGCGCGAGCCTCAGCCCACCGACCGACGGCAGTTCCAGGAGATCCACCTGCTCGCCCGCAAAACCGAGCCAGGGAGTGCGTGACGGCGCACCTGACCGCACCCGCCGCCGCACTTCACCCGGTGCCGGCATCTGCCGGTGGGGCGTCGAGGAGTTGCGGTCCGTTGTTGCGGACGCTGTTGACCGCGGTGGACACCGCACGGGTGTCGAGGTGTCCGTCGGCGGGAGTGGCCAGGAGCGCCCGGAGTTCGTGCGGGTCCTGGTGGGTGGGGTCGAGCCAGGCGTCGTGGTCGGCCGGGGCGATGGCCAGCGGCATGCGCGGGTGGATCCGCCCGGCCAGGTCGGTGGCCTCGGTGGTGATGATGGTGCAGGTCGTCCACCACGCCGCCGCATCGTCCTCCGCGACCTCCGGGTCGCGCCAGAACTCGTACAGTCCCGCCATCGCCATCACCGCCCCGTCCTCGGGGCTGATGAAGTACGGCTGCTTGTGCGCCTTCGCGCTGTCCGTCGCCGGAACGGCCTGCCACTCGTAGAAGCCGTCCGCCGGCAGCAGGCAGCGCCGCTTGGCGAACGCGCGACGGTAGGCGGGCTTCTCGTGGACCGTCTCCACCCTGGCGTTGATCATCTTCGCGCCGACGCCCAGGCTCTTGGCCCAGGACGGCACCAGGCCCCACCGCAGCGGCCGCAGCTGCCGCACCAGCTCGCCGCTGTCGTGGTCGGCACGCTCCAGCACCGCCCACACGTCATCCGTCGGAGCGACATTCCAGCTCGGCGCGAGGATCTGTTCGGGATTCCGAGCGGTGACCTGGAACAACGGGGCCAGATCCTGGGGGCTGCGGGTGGAGACGTATCGGCCACACATGACACCTACCCTGCCACGCCTTCAGACGGGTCGCTCAGTCGATTCCGTCCAGGAACGGGATGACCGCATCGATGAAGTGCTCGTTCCGATCTCCGGCCACCATGTGCCCCGCGCCCGCCACATCGACGCGCCGCGCGTGGGGAACCCTGGCGCAGAACTCCTCGGCGATGTCTTCCCGCACCACATCGCTGATCCCGCCGCGGACGAGCAGAATCGGCGCGTCGACGCGGCGCGCCGCGTCGAGGAGCCGCTCCGCCATGCCGGGCGGGTCCATCCGCCCCTCGAAGCTGTCCAGCATCCGGGGGTCCCAGTGCCAGACCCACCGATCGCCGTGGCGTCGCAGGTTCTTCCGTATCCCCTCGGGGTCGTCCGGACGTGAGCGATGCGGCAGATGGGCGGAGACCGCCGCGGCCGCTTCCCCGACGCCGGCGAATCCGTCCGGCTCACGGCGCATGAACTCGACGATCCGGCGAACCCCGCGAGGGTCAGGTCGATGGGCGACGTCGACGAGCACCAGGGCGCGAATCGCCGCCCTGGGTGCCTCTCCGGCGGCGAGCAGCGAACTCAGGCCGCCGAGCGAGGCACCGACGAGCGCCGGCCGGTCGCCGACTTCGGCGACGAGCGCCCGGACGTCCTCGGCGAACAGGTCGAGGTCGTAGTCACCATCGGCCGACCATTCGCTGGTGCCGTGCCCCCGCAGGTCCGGGGCGATGACCCGCCACCCCAGTGCGGCCAGTCGAGGACCGGTCCGACCCCAGGCGTGTCGCGTCTGGCCGCCGCCGTGCAGCAGGACAAGAGGCGGCGAGGACGACTCGCCCCACACATCCGCGGTGAGCAGGATCCCGCCGCGGCCCACGAAACGTCGGGCCCGCGGCAGTGCACCGGCCGTCATGGCGCGCCCCGGGTTCGCAGCGGCGCCAGGAGTTGGTCGCGGTGGGCATCCGCGGCCGCCGCGGCGAGCGCGACGTCCAGCGCGAACAGGGCACGTGCGAGGAACCGGTCCTCATCGATCAGGGCGGCGACCCACTGGTGGAGCGCACCCACGCACGCGGTGCCGACGACGGCGGCCAACGCGTCGGTGTCGATGTCGGCGCGTAGCAGGCCCTGTGTCTGTGCATCCGCCATCGCCTGGCGGAGTTGGGTGAGGGGACTGCGGTCGAGTACGAGCCCGCTCTCCTCCCACTCGCGCACCATGCGGCGCGACACGACCGGGTCGTCCACGAACAGCTGGACGGTCGACCTGACGACCTCCTGCGGGCCACCGGCTCCGAGCGCCGTCAGGCGGCGCTCGAGTTCGTCCGTGAACCCGGCGGCGAGCGCCTCCCAGATCTTGTCGCGCGGTCCGATCAGGTTGTACACGGTGGCCGGGGCGACCGCCGCTCGCTCGGCGATCCGCTCGGTACTGATCACCGCTTCCGGGTTGTCCCGCAGGAGTTCACGCGTCGCGTCGAGGATCCGGAGCCGTCGCTGGGCCTTGTGCTGCTCACGCAGCCCCCCTTCGACCGTCTGCATACGCACACACCCCTTCACCTTGACTTAGAGAGTACTCCAAAGTTAGAGATGCCTCTGGATTCAGTCAAGCAACCTGGGCGAAGTGCCTCTCTACGGCCTATCCGCGTCCCGCACCCACCTCGGACGCGCTCCCCCGCACCGCGTCCATCACCGCCCCGGACGCCGCGCTCATGGGGCGCTTGCGGAGGTCCAGGACAGGTGCCGGGTTCGAGATGCCCCGGGATGCCAGCAGGTTCATCAGGGCCCAGATCACGTCAGGGCGCTCCGTGACGGGGAGTTCTTGTCCTTCGGGCGTGATGACCGTGGCCGCGGTGGTGCCGGCGAGGAGGTTGGTGCGGGCCCAGTCGACGACGAACGACCTGCCGTTCGGAGCGGCGTACAGGACGACCTCCCGCGTGCGGTGCAGGACGGCGAGATAGTTCATCGGCACCGTCAGCCGCCGGGCGGCGTCGAACGCGGGTGTGCCGTCGGCCGGATGGATGCGCAACACCGTGTCGAGGACCGGGCCGTGGCTCTGGAACGTGTTGGTGGCGGTCATCTGCAGGAACCGGGCCCGCACCAGCACGCCACCGCGGCGGGACCACCGTCGGCCGACGGGACCGAACCCCGCCGCCTCACCCGGAAGGCTGTCCACGAGCCACCGGGACTCCTCGCCCGGCTCGGTCACCGGCGCCCGGTCCTCCGGGGCGGCGCGGTCCTGTTCGGCCACGGCGGTGTAGCGCGCCGCGACGGCCGGGTCCAGGCGCCGCAGATCGGTCGTGTCGCCGGTCATCTCGATGCCCCCGGCCGCCCGGGAGATCCGCATCTGGCGCAACTGGCGCACGGGGCGCCGGGTCACATCGGTCGGTCGGCCGTCGAGGTCGATCACCCGGCAGGTTCTCGTGCCCGCGAGCAGGGCGCTGCGCGGCCAATGGGGGGTGACCCGTCCGGGGACCCGCGGATCGGCCGGGTCGGCGGGACGGCCTGGATCGACCAGGACCGCCAGCCGGCCCGCGGTGACCGCCGACAGGCACAGGGACGGCACCCGCCACTCGCCCGTGGTCTCGAACCGGTCGGCGACCTCGGCCTCGTCGCCGTCGTGCACGCGCAGCCGCATCCTGACCAGCGGTGTGAACTCATCGGGGGAGAGGCCGCCGCCGTAGGTGGTGAACCCCGCACCGCCCTCGGGGTCGTAACGCACGAGCGACGCC
Source organism: Streptomyces sp. H39-C1 (assembly GCF_027158125.1). Taxonomy (NCBI): domain Bacteria; kingdom Bacillati; phylum Actinomycetota; class Actinomycetes; order Kitasatosporales; family Streptomycetaceae; genus Streptomyces; species Streptomyces sp. H39-C1. Next base: position 29,260 of record NZ_JAPVLS010000003.1, on the reverse strand, counting down.
TCCAGGACGTCCGCCCGCACCAACCGCGCCTGCACCGAGCTCGGTTCCGACCGAGGAGCCCACAGCACGAAGGTGTCGTCCCCGTACGGGATGCTTCGGTCCTTCAGCCGGTCCCTGCGCGTGATCCGGGGGAAGGCACGGCGCGTGAACCGGAGGGTCGGCAGCGGGATCGCGACCAGGCCGACCCCTCCGATGGCGAGCGCGATCCAGGCCCAGTCCTCGCCCGCACGCCAGGCGCTGTATCCCACGAGGAAGGCGAGCGGAACCGGAAGACACAGGATCACGGCGCAGCCAAGGTTGCCGATCACCACACGGCCGTAGCTACGCATGGCCCCCTCAAGTTCGTCCCTGTACCCGCACCATGGTTTGTGGCCTGGGGATACCCGCCCGCTGCCTCCATAGTCCCGTCGCCCCAGCCCCGGCACCACCCTTCCGGGAGAACGGACCCACCTGCAGGGCGATGAGGGGGTCGGGCGCGGCGAGGGCGACTATGGTCAAGACAAGATCAAATCGAGCTTATTCTATGGGGACATTCTCAGATTTTTCTTATAAAAAGTAGGTTCACCAGATGAAGCTGGCTCGTATATCGGCGATCGTCGCCGCGGCCGCGATCGCGCCGGCCGTGCTCTTCTCCTCTCCGGCGGTCGCCGCCGAAGGTACGCAGCCGGTCACCACCTCGGTGCCCGACACGGCCCCGGACACGAAGCCGGCCGATCCCGCCCACGGTTCGGACTCCTCGGCGGACGACGACCGGGTCGCGATCCTCAGGATCCTCGCCGACAAGAACACCGGCCGGGCCGTGCGGGAGGCGGCGCAGAAGGCGCTCGACGGTACTCCGGAGGACCTGCGGTACTTCCTCGAGGTCGGCCAGTACCAGGCCCGCCTTCAGGACGACCGGGTCCGGATCGCCCAGATCATCAGCGACGGCGGCCCCTCGCTGCAGGAGGCCGGCGAAGCCGCGCTGACCGCCAACACTCCCGAAGCCATCAAGTACTTCCTCGAGGTCGGCCAGTACCAGGCCCGCCTTCAGGACGACCGGGTCCGCGTCGCCCGGATCATCAACTTCGGCGGCCCCGCAGTGCGTGAGGCCGGCATCGCCGCACTGCGGCTCGGCACTCCCGAAGCCATCAAGTACTTCCTCGAAGTCGGCCAGTACAAGGCCAAGTTCGAGGACGACCAGGTCAAGGTCTCCCAGATCATCAACGCCGGCGGCCCCGAAGTGCAGAAGGCCGGCAAGGCCGCACTCCGCACCGGGACTCCCGAGAGCATCAAGTATTTCCTCGAAGTGGGCCAGTACGAGGCCCGCGCCAAGGACAAGGCCGCCGAGGACGCGGCCAACAACAAGCCCACCCCGACGCCCGGCACGGGCGACAAGCCGACCACCGGTGACCAGCCGAAGCCGGGAACCGAGGTCAGCGGCAAGCCCGCCGCCGTCGTGACCTCCGCGCCGAACGCCGCCGCCCCCGCGGGGAACAGCGGTACCGAGCTTGCCTCCACCGGCGCTGGGGACACCCCGCAGTGGGCCGTCGGCGGTGCCGTCGTCGCCCTCGGCGCGGGCGCCGGCCTGGCCCTCATGAACCGCCGCCGCCCGTCCGCCGGCCGCTGAGTCAGGACTCTGCGTCAGGACTCCTGGCCGGGATGGGGAGCCGAGCCATCCTCCACGCCGCTCACCCGTGGTCCACGGTGATCGTGGCTCCGATCTCGAGCTGCTGGTACAGCCACTGGGCGTTCTCGCTCAGTGGCACTCCGATCTGGCTGCCGCGTGGTGACTTGAACGGCCACTCGAGCAGCAGGACGGTCGCACCGCCGTCCGACTTCAGTTCCACCACCCATTGGGCCCGGTAGTCGTACTGTTCGCCGGAGCCGAGCGTGGGCGCGGCCACGGTGCGCTCGGCGGATTTGGACACCACGGTCAGCCGCTCCGCCGGCGAGGAGCTCCGAACGGACACCGGGATCGTCCGAACCTGGTGGCCGTCTCGCTCGACGACGACCCGCTGCCGGCTCAGATCGAGGGACACCGTCGCCCGCCCGGTCCGAGAAGGGCTCGGGTCCGGGCTCGGGGCGGCCGGCGCCGACGCGGCGGGCGAGGCCGGCGGCCGGTGCGACTGCAGCACCCGCGGTGCCGCCACCGCGGCAGTCGCCACCAGCGCCACCGTCACCGCGGCGGACGCCGCGACCCGCCGACGCCGGCGCCGTCCCGCACCGCGCCGGCGGATCTGCGCGCCGGTCAGCGAAGGAGACGTCTCGCCCTCGGCAGCAAGTCCGCGCAGCACGGAGTCGAACTCGTCCCGCTCGCCGTCGACGTCAGACATGGCTGCCTTCCCTGTCCCGCACACTCAGCAGCCTGGCGAGAGCGGCCCTGCCCCGCGACAGCCGTGCCTTGACGGTCCCGACCGCAGCACCGGTGGCTGCCGCGACCTCTTCCACACTCATGTCGCACAGATGATGCAGCACCACTGCCGTCCGCTGCGCCTCGGGCAACTGCCGCAATGCCTCCACCAGCACCGTGTGCTCCAGCCCGGGACCGGGCGTACGGTCCTGCGGCGGGTTGTGCCGCACCAGCTCCAGCCATCGCCGTGTCCGCCGCCAGCGGCTCACGGTGTAGGCTCGCACTTCTGATGTCCTTTTCTCATTGGTGGTGGCCTTCTTCTGGCCCAAGGGACAGGGCAGTGAGACGAACTCCTGTCTGATGGTTCGCCCGTAGTAGTGCTGATCCCGGTCTCTATCTATGCAGCGGTGTTTTCCGTCGCGATTGTGGAGATGTCTCAGTTGGTCGAGGCCGGGGGCTTTACTCCCCGTTCTTGCTGCTCAGGGGTGGGGTATGTCGTACGTGCTCGGCGAGGTCTCGATGGGTCTTCGCCATGCAGACGGGAAGATCGACGAAGACCGGCTCTGGCCGATTGCCGGCGCCGATGTCTTCGAGCCTTCAGTGCCGTGGCGTACGTTCCGTTGGTGGCATGGCCAGAAGCACTACTCGGGCACGTACTGGTCCTCCACGATGCGCGACCATGTTGTCTACGAGTCGCGGCTCGAGCTGACGCGCCTGCTCTACGCCGACTTCGACCAGGACGTGACGGCGGTCTTCGCCCAGCCGTTCCTCCTGTCCACCACGGTGGACGATCGTATTCGGCGCCATGTTCCAGATTTCCTCGTGTTGCGGGGCAAGGACGTGCCGCTGGTTGTTGACGTCAAGCCGCGGCGTCTGCTCACGCGGCCCAAGGTGAACTTCGCGCTCGGCTGGGCTCGCGAGGTGGTCCTTTCCCGCGGCTGGGACTTCGAGGTGTGGTGCGAGCCGCCGGAAGCGGAGCTGGCGAACTTGCGCTTCCTCGCCGGCTACCGGCGCGACTGGCTCTTCGACGAGGACCTGCTGGTGGAGATCCGGGAGGCGGATCTGTACGGGGCCTCGCTCGGCGACGCGTTCCGAGCTTTTCCGCACCATCCGGATTGGAGGGTGCGGGCGGCCGTCCTACGGCTGCTGTGGTGCCAACACTTTGTGACAGATCTCGCGGTGCCCCTGTCCGAGCGCCATGAGCTGCGGCAGGCGCCGGCTGCCGTGACCGGCTCCGGGAAACGCGATCTTCCCTCGCCGGTCGAGGACTGTGAGCAGGACATTGACGCTGCGGAAGGCGGAACCACGGTTCATCGGCGGGAGCCTCGCTGGGGAGGGCATGTGAACGGATCAGCGGTACGCGTCGGGGTGGGCACGAGGCTGAAATACGACGGTGAAGTGGTCACCGTGGAGGAGATGTTCGGCTCCGCGGCCGGCAACGAGGTCCTGGTGCGTGATGGGCGGAGCTGCCGGTTCCGGTTGTCGCTGCGGGAGGTGCTCGCCTCCGGCCGGGCTGCAGTCATCCCGGACGGGCGGGGCCCCGGGTCTGATGACCCACGCGAGACGGCCTCCATTTTGCTGGCCCAGCTCACGGACGAGGAGCTGGAGGCGGTGCGCGAGCGCGCCGCCCACATCAACGAGGTTCTCTACGGTTTCCGGTCGGGAAGCGCAGAGTGTCCGGAGCCGGGCGAACCGCGGACGCCGTACGTGGCTACGGCCCCCAAGCTGCAGCGGTACGAGGCCAAGGCTGCCGAGTTGGGGGTGAGCGTGCGCACCATCAAGCGGTGGGTGCGGGCCTTCCACGTCGATCAGGAGGCCGGTCTCGTCCATGGCGGGCCGGATCGCGGCGACGGCACCATGGGCGGGCTCGGGCGGGCCGATCCGCGGTGGGTGGAAATGGCCCTGGAGATCATGGCCGAGCACGGGAAGGACTCACAACCGACCCGGGCGAAGGTGATCCGCAGCGTCGGCCCGCGGCTTGCCGCCCGATACGGCGAGGACGAGGTGAAGCTACCGACCCGCGCGACGGCATATCGGTGGCTGGAGGAGCTGGAGCGGCGGAAGCCGACCTTCAGGCTGAGCGCGAAACGCAACCGGGACATCGCCGCCCGGCCGCCTGGTGCGTACGGGAAGCTGCGGCCGACTCGGCCGGGCGAGTACTTGCTGATGGACACCACGCGGCTGGACGTCTTTGCGATGGACCCGGTCACGCTGAAGTGGGTGCAGGCCGAGTTGACCGTCGCGATGGACTGGTACGACAGGTGTGTCACGGGGGTCAGGGTCACTCCGGTGTCCACGCAGTCCATCGATGTCGCGGCGGTGCTGTTCCAGACCTACCGTCCCCGTCCGGCGGGCAGGGACTGGCCGTCGTGGGCGGCCTGGCCCGATCACGGCATCCCCCGCACTGCCTTCGTGGAACGCAAAGCTCTCGAAGAGGGCGAGGGGGACGAGAAGGTCAGCGGGAAGAAGGGCGCCGCGGGGCCGGCCCTGGTGCCGGAGACCATCGTGGTCGACCACGGCAAGCCCTTCATCAGCGAGCACATCACCTCCGTCTGCCAGCGGCTCGGGCTGTCGATCCAGCCGGCTCGTCTGCGGACGGGCCGGGACAAAGGTCCGATCGAAAGACTCTTCAAGACCCTGCGGGAGGGCCTGCTGGAATCGCTGCCCGGTTACAAGGGCCCGGATGTGTTCTCGCGGGGAGAGCGGCCGGAGGACCAGGCGTTTTTCTTCCTCCACGAGTTGGAGACGATCATCCGCGAGTGGGTGGCCTGCGTGTATCACGTGAGACCCCATGACGGACTGGTCGATACGCGGGTCCCCGGGCTGCGGCTGTCGCCGTCGATGATGTTCGAGCACGGCATCGCCCGTGCCGGCTACATCGAAGTCCCCCGCGATCCGGCGCTCGGGTTCGAGTTCCTGAAGACGCAGTGGAGACCGCTGCACCATTACGGCGTCGAGATCCGCAAGTGCCGGTACAACGGGGAAGGGCTGGACGGTTACCGCGGTGAGACGAGCCCGTACACGGGGCCGAAGGCCAAGGGAATGTGGCCCATCCACGTCGACCCCGACAACATCAACTACGTATACTTCCGGCGCCTGGACACCCGGCGCTGGCACACTCTGGAGTGGGAACACGCCCCGGCGATGAAGTTCCCGATCAGCGGGCAAGCCATCGAGCTCGCCCGCAAGGTGGCCGGCAAGAAGTACCGCTTCCCCGACGATGAGACCGCCGTCGCCGCGCTGTTGGAACGCTGGCACCTGGGCCTGGGTTTGACCATGGCTGAGCGGCGCATCGCACTGCGCCAGGCCCGTGAGCAGTCCGCCTTCGACCTGCCGGACACCGAGGGCGACGACATCCGTGCGTTGCCGTCGGTCGCCCGGATCCTCGCTGACGAAGGTGCCCTGGGCCCGGAGGACGTGGAGGATCCGGACGCGGACGGGGCCGAGCCCTACGAGGGCCCGGTGCCCAGTGATGACGACGAAGACGACGAACTCGATGGCCGGGATGCGGCCGACGACTTCTACGCCGACGCTCTGGAGGACGCCTGATGCGTGCCCGCCCGACAGATCCGCCCGAGGGCGCTCGGCCGCACCTGGACAACCTCACGCTGTCACGCAAGGAAGGACTGCGGGCCCTGGCCGAAGCAGAACCCCGCACACAGCCGGAGCTGATGACGACCCGGCAACTGGCCGGCCTGGGGAAGGTGGGTGATCCACCCCGGGACATGTACGAACACAGCCGAAGCGTGTGGCACGCCAACCTCGGGCCGATCAAGACCCCGCAACTTGAATCCCTGCAGGAGGACTTGTGGGACATCGTGGACAGCAGTCTGCAGGACGGAGACAAGGCGAAGGGAGCCGTCGCCATCGATGCGTTCCCCGGGCTGGGCAAAACCACAGCGGTGTTGAACTTCGCCCTGAAGTACCACCGGCGCGAGATCCAGCGGCACGGCGCGTTCACCGCAGATGGGCACGAGCGGTGGCCCGTGTGCCGGGTCGGGCTGACCAGCAACACCGGCATGAAAGACTTCAACCGGGCCATGCTGCAGTTCTTCGGACACCCCGGACAGACCAGCGGCACCTCCGCACTGTTCGTCCAGCGGGCTCTGGACTGTGTCCTGCAGTGCGAAACGAAGATCCTCATCGTCGATGACCTGCACTTTTTGAAATGGCAGGACAAGAACGGCCGCGAGGTCAGTAACCATTTCAAGCACATCGCGAACGAGTTCCCGGTCATCATGATCTTCATCGGGGTGGGCCTGGCCAGCCGGGGCCTGTACTCCGAAGCCGATGCCAGCGGCGACGTCACCCTGGCCCAGACCGCGCGTCGCACCACTCCACTCACGATGGATCCGTTCAAGATCGACACTCAGCGGCACCGGCGCCAGTGGCGCAATCTGCTGCTGTGGCTCGAGCAACGGATCGTCCTGGCCCGGAAATTCCCCGGCATGCTCGCCGACGAGTTGTCCGACTACCTCTACTTCCGTACCACCGGCCACATCGGATCCCTGATGACACTGATCAACCGGGGCTGCCAACGCGCGGCCCGTACCGGAGCTGAGCGCTTGGACCGTCGCCTCCTGGAGCAGGTAAAAATCGACGCCGCTTCGGAACGGGCCCGCAAGGCCCTGGAAGAGAAATTCGCCCGCCACACGATGACCAGCAAGCCCAAGAGCACCGGCACGCCGATCGAGCGGGGGCAGCGGCAGGAGGGAGCGGCATGAGCATGGTGCGAACTCTGCCGATCCGCGTCCCGCCGGCCGAGGGCGAAGCGCTGGACTCCTGGGTCGAAGCCGTCGCGCACCGCCTCGACACCTACCTCAAAGACCTCCTGCCCGCTCTCGGTATTCTCCCACGCCGCTCCGGGGTACCGGGTTCACGGTGGGACTGGGCGGTGGCGCTGAGCGACACCGAAGCCGAAGCAATCGCCGCGGCGACCGGCATCGAGGCCGACCAGGTGCACCGCATGACCTTGCGTCACTACGACCGACGGGCCCTCTCCCTCAAGCCTCACAGCATGACAGTGAACCAGCGGATGCTGTGGGGCCGCGGGAGGGGCTCACGTTTCTGCCCCTCGTGCCTGGCCGACAGCGCAGGGCGCTGGAAGGTGTCGTGGCGGCTGGGCTGGTCGTTCGCCTGCCTGACACACAACCGGCTGCTGGCCGATGACTGCCCCGGCTGCGAGCGCCCCCAGCGTATGCGGCCCCACAGCGGTTACGGCATCCCGGTCCCCGGACGGTGCGCGAACGCGACCCAGGGAAGCGGCACAGGCCCCCGCTGCCGCCATGCCCTCCACCACGCCGCCACCCCCGCATGGACGCCGGAATCCGCCGTGATCCAGGCACAGCACCTGCTCAACACGTGCATCGAGAAGGACATAGCCGACTTCGGTATCTACGCCGCGAACCCCCAGCCGGCAGCAGTCGCACTCGCCGACATCCGCGCCGTGGCAGCCCGTTTCCTCATGGTGGCCTCCCGCCACCCCGACCTGCTGTCCGATACCGATCTCGTCGGCGGCATCCCTGCCGAAGTCCTCGCCGGTCTACCCGCAACGGACCGTGACTCCCGCTTCCCGGACCGCCCCGGATCGTCGGCCCCGCTGGGGGCGGCGCCGACGGCGGCAGCCGTGCTTGCCGCCCTGAGAATCCTCAGCCAGCGCAATGTTCACCAGGCGGGCCAGGACATGCGGGCACTGCTCGACGCCGCGCGCTCGCTGGTATCACCCCAGGCGGCCGTACTCGTCCAGTCCTGGGGCGCAGACATCAGTCCCTACCTCAAGACGGTCCATCTGGCCGCCCTCGTCCCCAGGCTCCAGTTCAACGAGCAGTTGCGCTACCGCACGATCACCGCTGCCCCTAGCAAGCCGGCCACCGGCGTGAGCGCTGCAGCCCGGCGGGCCCGCAAGATCCCCACGCTCGCCTGGCCCTGGTGGTGGCTGCGGATCGCCCCCTCACAGGGAGCCCACGACGTGATCATGCGCCAGGCCCTGTCCGGGATGCTCCTGCTGGTCGGCAGCCGCCTGGACGCACGCGAGGCCCTGGCCCGGCTCGGCTCCGAACTCAACCACAGTCACATGACCCGCATGCTCCACGTCCTGGGCCATTCCGGCCGTTGGGACGCCATTCAGGAGGCGCTAATCCGCGTCACTGACTACCTCGATGCCACCGACACTCCGATCGACTACCACAGGCGCCGCCGCCTGGACTACCGGCCGCTGCTGCCCGATGAACAATGGCTCAGCATCTGCCGCACCGTGGGGATCGCCGCCGGCCAACAGCGCCGAGCCGACACTGTCCGCACGGTGCTCAACGAACGCCTCAGTGCGCTGCCCGCCACCCACGCCACGGAAGCCGTGCGGAACCAGATGATCAAGTTCCCCGCCTGGCAGACGCCCGCTCTGGCCGAGTCCCTCGACGCCGTGGCCCGTGCCTTCCTGGACCGCCACGGCTTGGCCGACGAACCCCTCACCTGGCAGCTGCCCGCCGACCTGCTGAACGGACTCGACCTGCCCGGACCCGACCCTGACACGATCGACCCCGCCGCACTGCACCAGATCATCCGCGGCCGCACCCGCTCATCGACGGCGGCTGCCCAAGAACTGAGCACCACACCAGCAGCGGTCCGCTTCGTCCTCGCCCACCACCCTGCTCCACTGCGCGAGCGAACAGACCAGGGGTGGCGTCCCAACGCGGCACTGCACCACGCGCGACAGGCCCTGACACACGACGAACTCACTCAGCTCTACACCGTGCAGGAGCACACGCTCAAAGAGATCGGCAGCCGCATCGGGGTGAGCCCGCGGGTGATCACCACACTCGCCGCCGAGTACGCCATCCCCCTGCGCCAGCCACGCCAACCCGGCCACCGCCGCACCGTTCACATCGACCAAGACTGGCTGTACGAGCAGTACATCGTCAAACATAGATCCGCCACCGACCTCGCCGCCGAACGACACATCGCGTTGGCGACCCTGCTGAGACGGATCAAGGAATCCGGTATCGAGACGCGCGAACGAGGAGGCCGCAGCCACCAGCGTGTCCTCCACCACGACACCGCACTCCAGCGCGTCCCGCCCCTACTGCGGCCGGCATTCACCGGGAGCCGGGCGCGTGCCCGTCTGGAACGCTTCGCTGTCGCCGCCTCCTATGACAGCCTCAACAAGGCGGGCAAGGCATCGGGAATCACGCTCGCCACGCTCAGCACGACCCTGCGCCGCCTCGAAGAGGACCTCGGCCTACGGCTCCTTGAGCGTGCGTCCCCCTCAACCCCCATGCGGCTCACTGACTCAGGGCGGCGCATCCTCAAGGTCATTCGTGCCTGGCAGGACAGCGAGGGCAACAAGACGAGCTGATCGGCCCTGTCCTCGCCTCCTCCACCGACGGACGCTGGCAACGTCGCCGGCATCGATCCACTCGTCGGCTCCCGGGAAGGCGGCTGGCTTCCAGCGTCGCGCCGGGGCACGATCCCGAAGGGCAGGCAGGAGTAGCGCGGTGGTTGCGCTGGGGTACGCGGCTTGTCATGCTCACCTGGTCGCGGGCAATCCGGGCTGCCGGAAGCCTCCCAACCGCAACCTAGGTGGTGAGATGCGCTACCGATTCCTCGGACGGCTCGATGTCTTCGACGGCACGCGGTGGACTTCGTTGCCTGCGGCGAAACAACGTTCTGTGCTGGCTTTGCTGCTCATCAATGCCAACCACTTCGTCTCGGCCGACGCCCTCATCGACGAGCTGTGGGGCGATCAGGTTCCTAACTCGGCGGCGAAGTCCCTGCAAGTGTACGTGCACCGCGTACGAAGAACCTTGGGATCATCCGAAGGGGCGCTCCTTACCCGGTCCGGCGGCTACGAGCTCCGCGTGGGCCCCGGGGAGACGGATGCCGACAGGTTTGCCGCTCTGGCTGCCGCCGGTCAGATGGCGTTGGCCGACGGGCGACCAACGGAAGCCCTTGGTGTCCTGTCCGAAGCTCTGGGGCTGTGGCGTGGAAGGGCGCTGGGCGACGTGCCGCCGACCATGGCGGTGCTGGCTGAGTCCACGCGTTTGGAGGAGTGTCGGCTGAGCGCCCGCCAGGCAATGGCTGAAGCCAAACTCGCCGCCGGCAGGCACGGCGAACTGGCGGCGGAGCTGGGCGCTCTGCTGGCCGAGCAGCCGCTGCACGAGTCGCTGTGGGCCACTTTGATGATCGCGCTGCACCGCTCGGGGCGCCGCTCGGAGGCGTTGCAGGCGTTCGCTTCGGCTCGGCGCCTGTTGCGCGACGAACTCGGCGTGGCGCCGGGAGCCCGGCTGCAGGAGGCGCTGCGGACGGTGCTCGACGACGACAGGGGCCAACCTGGCAAACCTCTCTGCCAACTGCCGCCTGCTGTCTTGAGCTTCGTGGGCCGTCGGCGGCACCTGGACCGAGTGCTCGGCCTTCTGGGCGGCCCACCTGCGGGCGTATCGCGCGTGGTTGTCGTCACGGGTGTGGCCGGGGTCGGGAAGAGCGCATTCGCCGTGCACACCGCGCACTTGTTGCGGAACTTGTTTCCTGATGGCCAGCTCTACGCTGATCTGCGCACCTTCGCCCAGCAGTCGGCTGAGCCCGGTGCCCTCCTGTCCTCTCTACTCAGAGCCCTCGGTGTCAACGGCACGGTTATCCCCGAAGGGCTCGACGAACGGTCCCGGCTGTATCGGTCAACACTCGCCGACCGCCGTATCCTGGTCGTCCTCGACAACGTGCACAGCGAATGGCAACTGCGCCCCCTGATGCCGGGCACCGAAGCCAGCGCCCTCCTCGCCACCAGCCGCAGTGCACTGGCGGGCCTGGAAGGTGCGCTCCGCCTCGACCTGGGACTGCTCCCCGACAACGAGGCGCGCACGCTCCTGGAACGTGCTGCGGGCGACGACCGCATCCGCCGGTCCCCGGGCACCGCGGCGCGGATCATCCACCAGTGCGGCAATCTGCCGCTCGCACTGCGTATCGTCGGCGCGAGGCTGGCAACCCGCCCTCACCTCTCCCCCGCCCGCATCGCGGACGCGCTCGACGACGAGCGGCGGCGATTGGACGAGTTGGTTGCCGGGGACCTGGAGGTACGGGCCAGCGTCTCGCTGAGTTACGAACACCTCGCACCGGCCGCAGAACGGGCCTTTCGGCTACTCGGTGAGCTGACCGTCCCATCCATTCCAGGCTGGGTGGTCGGCGCGCTCCTGGACAGTGGACCCGCAGAAACGGAAGCGGCTTTGGACACCCTCGTCGACAACCGGCTGCTGGACGTCACCGCGGCCGACGCCACGGGCGAACCGCGCTTTCGCATGCACAGCCTGGTACGGCTGTGCGCACGCGAGCAGTCCGCCGCACATGAGGCGCCAGCGGAGAGGGCTGCCGCGCTCACTCGGGTCTGCGCCGCCTATCTGCATCTCGCACAGCGTGCCGCACACACGCTCGCCTCCGGCTTCGCCGATCCCCTGCCGGCTCCATCACCCGCTTGGCTGCCCCAGGACGCCGACCGCCTGCTGACCGGGCCGCTGTCCTGGTTGAGCACGGAGCGGGGCACCTTGTGCGCGCTGGTGCACCAGGCCGAGCCCCGTACGGCCTGGCAGCTCGCCGCAGCCCTCGCCGACTACTGCGAGTCATCGGCACATTTCGACGACTGGCGGCACACCCATGAGACAGCGCTGGCCGCCGCCCGCAATGCCGGCGATCTGCTCGGCGAGGCCGTCATGTATCGAGGGCTCGGCGAACTCAACACCGCCCAGGACCGCTACTCCGAAGCCATCACCTGCTTCCGCCGGTCCTTGGACACCTACGCGCAGCGCGGGCAGCCCGATCCAGGTGAGGCCGCCGCCGCCGTGGGGCTCGGCGTCCTGCTACGGCTGCGCGGCCGCTACCAGGAGGCTGTTTCGTACCTGCAGCGGGGAATTGCCGGCGCCCGCACCACAGGCAACCTGCGCACGGAAGCCTACGCACTGTGTGCGCTCGGGACGGTGCATCTGGAGTGTGGCAGGACCAGCGCCGCACGGATCGCGTTCGAACGCGCTCTTGCGCTCTCGAGCAACGCCGATTACCCCATGGGCGAGTTCGCGGCGCAGCGCTGCCTTGGTCTCGTCGAACTCGCGACCGGTGGGTTGGATGCCGCCCGGCAACGGTTGGAGCTCGCCCGCCGCATCGCCGCAGCACAGAGGAACCACGTCGGCGAGGTACATGTCCTGCAGTGGCTCGGCCATCTCACCGATCTGCGCGGTGAAGCAGAACACGCCGAGAGCATCCTGGACGGATGCTTGGCCGCCTACCGTCGTTTCGGCGAGCGTTTCGGCGAAGCGATCACTTTGCGTGCCCTCGCTGACCTGTATCTGCACGACGGGCGCCGCACCGCGGCCATGGACGCGGCCCGCCAGTCGCTGGCCATCTGGCGGCGGCTCGGTTCCCCCTATTGGACCGCCCGGACACTTGACGTCATCGCCGACATCTACGAACAGCAGGACGCGGGCGACCAGGCGCGTCACGAGGCGACGGCGCTCCGTATCTCTCTCGGCCTTCCTCCCGGCTTGCGCCCGGCGACCACCACTACCTCCCTGCGCAACCTGGGCGGACACCTCGCGCTGGTCCCTTAACCGAAGCATTTTCCCAGGGCACACGCCGGTCCTCGACGATGGTCGGGCGGTGGTTACCCGTTGGCCTGCCGATGTGCAGGAATTGCGCTGCTGCCTGAACCGGAAACGATTGTGATACCGACATGACGATTCGCCCAGTCGGCATCGCAGGTCAGCGCTGAGTCTGGGGCGGCCCATTTGCGCCAGATAGGTGAACTCCGACAGACGGTCACGAGTGGCCCCGACAGGTAGTACACAATGCGCTCACTGAATCTGATCATGGCAGGCTGCCGACTGGCAGAGGGCCCTGTGAACTGAGGCGCACCACCCGTGATCGCGGCCATCAATCCCACCAGCAGGAGACACCATCTGGGAGCCGAGCTCCGCCGGCTCCGCCAGGCCAGTGGCCTGACCAGCACACAAGCGGCAGAGAGACTTCTAGTATCCCAGCCCAAGATGAGTCGCCTGGAACTCGGCCAACGTGCCGTCAACCCCCGCGATGTGCGTGACCTGTGTGCGATCTATGGAGTGACGGAGCAGCACGTCGTCGACGCGCTGATGAGGATGGCTGCGGAGTCGCGCTGATCACCCGCGTTCCGGTCGATGGCACCCGCACCGCCACCGAACTGCTGGCGATTGCGACGGCTCTGTTCATAGCCGCGCCCGTGGAGGATCCGCCGGGATGAGGCGGCCGCTGCGAGCTGGTCCCGCCGGGACGTCGACGATTCGGCCCGGCGGCCCGGCTTGCGGACGGTCACCGCCTGCTCGCTGTCCCAGGTGGCGGGGTCGCCGAAGACGAACTCGCCGCCGTGCTTGGAGCGGTCGCCCGTCCTTGGGGTCGTAGACGCGGGCAGGGTCGGTCGGCGCATGAGGCCAGTTCGACATCGAGCACACCTTCAGAATGATCAAACAGACCATGGGATGGACCAGGCCGAAGGTCCGGGAACCGGAGGCCGCCGACCGCTGGACCCGGCTGGTCATCGCCGCACACCCCAGTTCCGCCCGGCCCGCTCGCTCCCTACCTACCTACGACGCTCCTGGGAGAAAACCATTCGATCCGAACAAGCTGACCCCGGCCCGCGTCCGTCGCGGGTTTCGGAACCTCCCGGCTCGCCTTCCCTCACCATCGGCTGTTCCCACACTCTCCCGTCCAGGCCCCGGACGGCCGCCCGGCTCGAGGAACCAACGGTCGGCAGCCCGTCACGACGTCGGCCTCGAACTCGTCACCGGCCAGCCCTACCTCCGATCCGCCCACCCCAAGACGGGCACCAACCCCCGCCGCGGCGCCTGCTTCGCCATCTACCACCGAGGCCGTCTGGCCCGCCGTGTTGGATGGCCGGGTGGCGAGACGACAGAACAGGAAGCAGCCGCCGTTCGGCCTGCCCACGGGGAGATTCTTCGGGCAGCGGCGGACAGTCGGCGCTGCAGCGTCCTCACCGTGGAAGGCGGTTTGCTCTGCGGTCGCCTCAGCGACGAGCTGCCGGATCCCGAAGTGGCGCTGGACACCGCCACCACGATTCTGAAGGAACTCGCGCGCGACTTCCACGACACCACCGTCGAAGTTGCCTGGGACCCACGCCGGGCTCGTGCCCGGCAACGAGACCGCCCCGACAGACTGCGACAGCAACGTCACGAATGTCCCGAACCCATACACCGACAACGGCCGTCGTGGCACGGCTCCTGGCGCTCAGCGATGCTCACAGGATTGCAGCCGCCCCTTCGAAGTCCACAAGCAACAGGGCTCGCCGGGAGCGGCCGACAGGGCATCGCGATCCAGGGAAACCCGCGTCCGCGAGGAGCGAAGCCGCCGGCGCGGGCCGCAAGGGGGAGAGGCACCACCGGCGGCTTCGTGCCGTCCGGCCCCATGGGGGAAGGGCCGGGCGGGGCCCTTGGAACCCCGAGTCGGGTGTTCGCTGAGCTGGGGCGGTGCCCCCGTCACCACAGAGCCCGCAGAAGGTCCCTGTTTGTTGTCGACGACGGGCCCTGTCCGTCGAAGGGCGACGCTGTCGTGCGTGCGGCGAGACAGCCTTTGCGGCACTCCCCCCTGCACCGGGTGTGTGCGAGGTCACGGATCCCGGAAAGGTGGTCAGGACGTCAATGTCCCAGAGGCTTTGTGCCGATCGCGGAGCCCGCCGCCGGTGCGCGCAAGGGGATTGCGGGGACCGCACCGGCGGCTTCTGCCGCCCGAGGAGGGTCGGGCGGCGTTCTTGGGCCCCTGTGCGGGGCGTTCGACGGCCTGGGGCAGCGTCCGCGTCGCGGGCTAGGGGATCGGGCTAGGACAGTTCGCCGTTGTAGTCGGGCAGTTTGAATGTCTTTTCGGCGTGGCCGCCGACCAGGTCGCTGGTGTTGTTGCCGATGTTGGCGATGATCGTGTAGCCCCTCGCCTCGATTTCGGTGCGCTTGGCGGTCTTGTACTTGCTGACCTTGTCGAAGAAGTCGGGCAGGTCTTGTGCGTACAGTCCGTCGACCGGATATCCGGTCTTCTTGAGGTTGTACTCGGTGAGCGAGTGGAGGATGCCCGGACGTGCGGTGATGAAGAAGATGGCTGCGCCGCGGGACTTCGCGTAGCGGGCCGCATCGAGAACTGGCTTGGTCGCGGGGGTGGGGAACTCCCAGACGTCGTGGAAGTACGTCTCCAGCGAGGTATTGTCGATATCGAGGACCACCGCCAACTTCTGACCGGAGGCATTCGCGGTGCGCTGCTCGATATAGGGGCGCAGGAGAGCGGCTGCGGCCGCGACATCATGTTGCCAGGTCTGGTAGTCGACGTCGGCGAGCAGCGCTGCACTGCGGCTGCTCTGCCGTGCTGCTGGGGCGGGCGTTGTCGAGGCAGCCGTTGCCTCCGGGGCGGTGATGACGAACGCCAGTAAGGCGCCTGCGGCCGACGAGTAGATTCTCCACTTACGCGCGTATATGAGGGTCTCCGGATTCTCGGAACAGCTTGGGGAGCGCTCTGCGCCGCGTTCACACGAAGAGCCCTTCATCTGTCCGTGTCACATATTGGGCGGACTTGCATTTCTTCTGCAGAGGCCGGGTCGGTGACTGTCGAGGGTTGATGGCACCGTCATCTCCCTATGCCGGACTTGCGGCCTGTGTGCTCAGCGGATGCAGCGGGACGCCCTTTCGCGGTCCGCGGGCAGGAGGGCCGGGTGTGTTCGTTGTGGGGGTGTGCCTATTTCCCTGTTTGGAGGGCCGACCAGGTGGCCGGGCCGACAATCCCGTCGGAGGGCAGGCCGCGGGTGGACTGGTAGTCGCGGACGGCGTTGTCGGTGCCTGCGCCGAAGGTGCTGTCGATGGTGATGGTGCGGCCGAGTGCGGCGGTGAGGGCGCGTTGCATGCGGGCTACGGCGGTTCCTGTGGAGCCGATCCGTACGATCGGTGTGGAGCCCCGGGCGAGGAGGGCTGTCCAGGTTCTGGACTCGGTGATGCCGTCGGCGGGAAGCCCGCGGTTGGCCTGGAACGACGTGGTGGCGGCTACGGTGGGGGCGTCATAGGTGCCGGTGGGGGTGCCTGGGCCAGGGTCGTAGCCAGCCCCTTTGAGCAGGCACTGGGCGGCGCTGGTCTGTTCGCCGGTGGAACCGGGGGTCAGCGTCGTATAGGCGCCGAAGTTGCGGTTGGTAGCGGTGCAATTGGGAGAGGCTGGAGCGGAGGTACGGACGTCTAGATAGTTGCGGTCGATGCTGATGCTCACCCCGCCCCAGGTTTCGCTTGCGCCGCCCTTGTACTGGTGGATGCGCTGGTGGTCGGCCCACGAGGTGGCCGGGACGTAGTTGCCGGTTTTGGTGTCGGCGGCGCTGTTCCACCAGGCGTACCAGATGTGGTCGACGCGGGTGTAGGCGGTGTTGGTGTATTCGGTGGCGGCGTCCTTGATGCCGGAGGCGGCACTGGAGTACAGGCCGGCGAGGTAACCATCGGTGTGCAGTGCATCCGTCCAGCCGGACAGGTAGGACAGCACGGATGCCTTGCATGAGCTGGTTGACGGGTACCCCTCGATGTCGCTGTAGAGTGCGCTGCCGGCCGGGATACCGAGGGCCTGTGCGGCGGCAACCGAGGTGGCGGCTGCGCTGGCTCCCTGGGAGCGGGCGGTGGCCGTACTGGAGGACATCTTGTTGGAGAAGGTGGTGCAGGGGGCTTGCTTGCCTACGTCGATGGGGATGAGGCGCCAGCCCTTGGAGGTCTGGTTGGTCACCCAGTTCGCGGTGAGGTTCGGCTGACCGCAGGCGCGGGTGGCGCCGCTGATGTAGACGCCCACGGCGCGATAGGGGGAGGCGCCGTACCAGGTGTTCATGGTGGACTGGGACGGGGCAGCGCAAGCGTCGAAGGCTTTACCGAGGAAGGTGCCGGGTTGCGGTCCGGCGGCGGCCAGGCGCGCAGCCTGCGCAGCGGGCGGCACGGGGGCTGTTTCGGCGTCGGCGGTCAGGGTCGCGGATTCCAGGACACGGCGCACCGTTGTTTCGGTATCCGGGGTCTGTGCTGTCGTGACGAGCACACCTGCGTCCTGGACGGCCACGTTGATCTCGTCATTGTGGGAGATGGCCGAGGGCGCGACCGCGGTGCCGTGATCGGCTCGGGCGGTGGTGTCGGTCATCCGTTGTGCGGCAAGAGCGTCCAGGGGCTCGACGAGTAGTCCCGCGGTTCGCCCCAACAGGTGTGCCGGACAGTGGGTGCGGATGCCGGGATGGCCGAGGTAGATCGCCGGGTGATCGAAGCGGATGCACGTCTCGGGTTGCGCCGTCAGGTCGATGACCTGCCAGCTGTCCGGCACCTGCACCTGGTAGCCGTGGTAAGTGACGGTGTGGGTCCCGCTGTTTACCGCGGCTGCACCGGCGGGCACCGTGGCCAACGCGCTCGCCGCGGCGAGAAAAACCATCGTCGCCCGCCATTGGCGTCGGCGCCCGAGGGGACGAAGTTTCATCAGCGGTCTCCTAGCCAGTCATGAAAGCGATGACCAGGTGTGTACGGGGCAGGAGTAGCTGATTGGTTGCGCGACGGTAGCGCAGTACTTGTCCTGTGACTTCGGAGGCTGCGGATTGAAGCTATACGCTGCGGGGGATCTTGCGGGTTGAAGAGTTACCTTGCGGCGATGGGTGGGGTTAGGCAGACGTGGTCCGTGCGTTAGAGGTCCTGCCCGGCGGTTCTGCCGGACCGCCGACGACCGGGTTCAAGGTCGCGTACGTCGCCCCGGACAGGACGGAGTTACGGCGCCCGTTGGTGGAGGCGTGGTCCGTGCCGTTCGAGCACGCCCTTCCCGTACGCGCCTTCGCGTCGTACCGTCGGCAGCGCAACCTGCCCGGCCTGTGGTGGTCGGCGACGACGGGCGGGCACGTCGGGTACGAGTCCTGGCTGGAGCGCGACCACGTCATGCTGCTGGACTTCGACCCGGCGGTGGTGGGGATCTCCTCGCAGCCGTTCTGGCTGTTCTGGTCGGCGGCGAACGGGCGGCCGGTCTCGCACGCGCCGGACTACTTCGCCCGCCGCGATGACGGGATGGCCGTGGTCATCGACTGCCGCCCGGCCGAGCGCCGCGGTCCTCGCGACTGCGCGAAGTTCGAGGCGACGGAGGCGGCATGCGCCTCGGTGGGGTGGGAGTTCCGGCTGCTGGGCGCCCCGGACCCGGTCGTGGTCCGCAACGTGCGGTGGCTGGCGGGCTACCGGCACCCCCGGCACTGGGTGGAGCCGGTCGCCTCGCTGCTGCGGGAGGTGTTCGCCGAGCCGCTGCCGCTGATGGACGGGGCTGCGGAGGCGGGTGACCCGCTGGCGGTGCTGCCGGTGCTGTTCCACCTGCTGTGGTCGCACGAGCTGACGGTGGATGCCGCGGTGCCCCTGCACGGCGGCTCCCTGGTCGCGCCAGGGGTGAGCCGATGACCGCGGGCGAGAGCTCGGTGCTGCGGCCGGGCGACTGGCTGACCTTTGACGGCGACGAACATCGGGTGGTGGCGCTGGCCGGGACGGCCGTGCGACTGCGGTCGGCCGGCGGGGCGGAATCGGTGGTGCTGGCCTCGTATCTGATGGCGGCGCCGGACTTCGCTGTTACCGGCGCCGAGCCGCTGCCGGAGCTGGAGCCGTTCGGTCTGCTGGAGACGCTGCCGGAGCCTGCGCGGGCGGCGGCGGTTCAGTGGCAGCGGCACGTGGTGGAGGTGGAGACCGGGCTGCCGCCCGGCGCCGAGCCGGGCACGCCCGCGCGGCCGGAGTACGACCCGGTGACACGGTCGCTGACCGAGCGGATGAGGGCGAAAGCGGCCGAGCTGGATGTGAGCCTGCGGACGGTGGAGGGCAAGCGGTCGCGCTACCTGAAGCAGGTCGACCGGCTCATGCACCACGCTCACATCGTGGTCACTCAAGGTGACAGTTTCCGGCTCACCCAGGCCACCTCCGGACAGGGGGTCAAGCCCTTCAGCTGATCGCACACTCACCACGGCGGGGAATTATCTGGCCGCCGTTGGGGAGATCTCGCAGGCCACCAGTGGGGCGAAACCCTGGCCGCCTACGGCGAGCACTTCAAGGCCAGTGACACGGGGCGGAGGCGTCCGACCAACTGAAGAACTTCGCCGAGCGCCTGCCGGCCACGTTCGCTTACGCGGGCATCGACATCGAGAGCCAGGGCCTGTTCGCCGGAACCCGGGGCCGGCAGATCGCCGGACGGTTCGTCGTCATCCCCGCCGCCCCGTTCTCCTACGCCACTGCCGGCGACAAGGACGCCTGGCGGGGCCTGGTCGGCACGCTGGAATCCATGCTCCGCCTCCACGAGCACGCGCCGGGCACCCTCACCGCGATGAGCGACTACCTCTTCCACCGCACGGGCGGCATGATCGGCAGGCTGTCCCAGCTCATCCGCGGTGCCGCCGTGCTGGCCATCGAGGACGGCAGCGAAGCCATCACCGAAGAGCTGCTGGAGTGCGTCCCGATCGACTTCGCCGCCGAACAGTCCGAACAGCTCACCGCCCCGGCAAAGGCGAACAGGCGGCGGAGGCGCGCGGCCTGATGCTCATCCGCACGCTGCCCGACCCCGTCCCGCCCGCCCGGCACGAGATCCCCCCGTCCTACATCAGCCGCCTGGCCACCCTGCACGGCCTGGACGTCAACGGCCTGTGGTTACAGATCACCCAGCCCGTCTATCCCGGGGCCGGCCGTCGCGTCGTAGTCCCCGGACGGCTCGCCGCGCTGACCGGCCGAAGCGTTCACGCCCTGGCCGGGGCGATGCCGGAACTGCGTGACCCGGCGCCCAACTGGGAGATGTTCCGCCACCAGCCGCAGACCGGCTGCCACCTCTGCGACGCCCGCCATCCCGGCGGCCAGGTGGTCCGGCTCCTGCCGCACCACGTCTACGTCTGCCTGCGGCACAGCACCTGGATCGGGCCGCCAGACATCGACCATCCTGCCGTCGATCTCACCCGGTTTCCGGAGATCATCGACGCCCAGCGGCGCCACCTGCTCCTCCTGCGGCGCTACGGCTGGGCCGCAACCTACGACGCGGTGCTGACCGGCCTCATGATCTGCGCGCACATCTGGTCTCCGGACGGGCACCCGACGCCCTTCGGCTCCTGGGACACCTGGGACGACCGCATCGACGTCCTGATCCCCTTCGACCGGAAGAAGCAGGACTACGTCGACTACAGCACCTCGCGGTTGTTCGCCGCGGTCTATCCCGAAGCCGTCGCCCTGGCACCGCTGATCGCCTCGCCTTTCTGGCGTCGGCTGGCCGGCGGCACCGAAGCCGAGCAGGCCCGGTTCCTCGCGGAGGTCGCAGGCCGCGTCACCTACCCCTACAGCCCGACCGATCGCGGCGGCGACGCCGTCGCCCACTGGGCCCTCGCCGACTCCTGGCGCCCGCCCAGCCGACCCCTGACCACCTACACACCCGGCCGCGTCCGCGGCACCCTCCCCGGCATCGCCGCGAACCGGCTCGCCCGGCACGAGAAGAGCGCGATGTGGTTCAGCCGGCTCCGCCGGAACCAGGGCCGCACACTCCTCTTCCACGGCCACCTCAAGCCCGTCCTCCTACGCGACCGCGACCCTCAGTACGTCAAGTGGGAGGGCACCATCTGGCACAGCACACGCACCGACGACCAGATGAAGGAACAGGTCGAGAAAATGCGCCGCACGCTCGAAGGAACAGACCCTCGCCTGCCACACCAGTGCGCGGAATCCGCACGATCGACTTTCACGCATCGTCCCGGCCGCCCGCTGCCCGGCCGTTCGTCAACGAGGTAGTCGGCGGGCCCGCCCGCAAAGTCGAACTGCAAACGGGCAGCCTGGAACAGCACGGCCGCGTCCTGATCGCTCAGGACGTCGCGCTGAAGCGGCCGGTGCGGATCTCGCGGGTCGCGCTCCGTGACGGGCGTCTGCTTCGCGGTCTCCGGTGGGCATCGTCGCAGGTGACGTCGAGGGCATGGGTGATCCTTCAGCGTGGCCACGCTCGGGTCAGGGCGTCACGAAGCTCTGCCACGGTCGCGGGTCCCAGCCGATTGCCGAGCTCCACTTCCAGGTCACGAAGAATTTTCAGGGCGACATCACGGCGCCGGCATCCGGCGTCGGTCAGCCGGATGAGGGTGCTGCGCGGAAATCCGGGCCCCGGCGTGCTGGTCAGGAGATTTTCGTCGATGAGCTGCGTGACGGCGCGGTGCATCGTCTGGCGGGTGACGCCGGCACGGCGGGCCAGCTCGGCGATGCTCAGGGGCGCGTCGTGGTCCAGGTGTGCGAGCACGGTGGTGTGCGCCGGCGTCACGGGGGCTACTTCCGCGGCCTCCAGGCGAGCCACGAGTTCATCGGAGAACCATCGGACACCTCGTTGCAGAAGTGCGGGCAGCGGCAGATATGCGTCCGCGCGATCCTCAGCCGTCATGGTTCGTGGGTCTCCTCGCTCGTAAGATACCGTCCCTGTGTCAGCGAAGCTAACTCAGGGAGCGTGGTCGCATGACAGGCTATGACGTGGATGTCCTCGTGGCAGGGGCCGGTCCAGTGGGGCTGATGGCGGCATCACGGCTGGCCCACTCGGGGGTGTCGGTTCGCTTGGTGGATGCCGCGACTGGTCCGGCGACGACCAGTCGTGCGCTGGGTGCCCATGCCCGGAGCCTGGAGATCTACGACCAGCTCGGGATCGTCGGCGAGATCGCGCCGCACGGCACGAGGATCAACACGTTCGTCCGCCACCAGGGCGGGCGCGGGATGCGGCTCGACTTCGACTTCGCCGGTCTGCCGACCCGGTTCCCGTACATGTTCAACATCGATCAGGTGATCATCGAACGCGTACTCCGTGGCGCCGCCGCGTCGGCCGGGGTCGCGGTGGAGTGGAACACGCGGCTGGAGTCGTTCCAGCACGACGACGAAGCCGTCACGGCCGTACTGCGCGGCGGCGACGGATCCGGCGCGGCGCACGAGACCGTGCGCGCTCGGTACCTGTGGGGCTGCGACGGCGGGCACTCGACCGTCCGCAAGACGCTCCGGCTGCCCCTGACGGGCGAGCCCGCCCACACCTGGCTGATCGCCGACGCGATCGTGCACACCGACGTGGACCGCGACGGCGTGCACTGGCTGTTCCCACCGGGCGGCGCGCTGATGCTGTTCCCGTTCCCGGAGCCGGGCAAATGGCGGCTGCTGGACACCACCGGTGAAGGGCAGCCCGAGGACCCCGAGCAGATAGCCCGGCAGTTCGGCACCAAGCTGTCGCAGGCACTGGAGCGCGACACCGTCGTCGAGAACCCCAGCTGGGCGTCGAAGTTCACCATCCAGCAGCGCGCGGTACCCGCAATGCACGCCGGGCGGTGCTTCGTCTCGGGCGACGCCGCCCATGTCCATTCCCCGGCGTCGGGGCAGGGCCTCAACACCGGTGTCCAGGACGCGTACAACCTGGCGTGGAAGCTGGCCATGGTCATCCACGGCCAGGCCGACACCACCCTGCTCGACACCTACAACGCCGAGCGCGTCCCCATCGGCCAGGCCCTGCTCGCCTCCACCAGCAAGGTCATGGGAACCGTCATGGTCGACACCGCCGGCGGCACCCCGGAGTCCCCCGAGTCGATGCGTGAGTTCCAGCACCAGCTCATCCGGAGCATGTCCGGTCTGGCCATCGCCTATCCCGACAGCCCGCTGACGGTCCCCGACGACGAGCCGGGCGAGGGCCCGCGCCCCGGCGAGCGGCTCACCCAGATCTCAGCCGCCGACGCGCAGTCACCCGGTTGGACCACTCTGCGGGCGGAGCTCAGGTCACCCGCCTGGCACCTGCTCCATTTCACCGGGAGCGAGAAAGCCACCGGGCAAGATCACCTCACCTCCGAGGCCGGGGCGCTGCCAGCCTGGGTGGACACCGTGACGATCAGCCAGGAGCGCCCGGACGGCGACCACGGTGTGTGGGACCCCGACGGTCGGGTCCACGACACACTGGCCGCGACCGCCGGGGACTGGATCCTCGTCCGCCCCGACGGCTACCTCAGCGCCCGTGGCACCGGAGGCACCAGTCTCCGCGCCGCCCTGAGCCGGCTGACGAGCCTGCGCAAGCCGGAGCCGACACGCGCGTGATCAACGGATACCGCCCTGCGCATTGCAGGAGAGCACACAGGGCGGGTGGATTCGGTGGGGCTTTGCTGCGGCACGACACTGCGGCAAAGCCCCAGGACACGAGGAAAGTGAGATCCGTATGAACGAGAACGATCTGCCCCTCAACTGGGGACGCTGGGGTGACGCCGACGAGATCGGTGCGCTCAACCTGATCGACGACGCGGCACGCTCACGCGCCGCGGCCGAAGTACACGACGCGACCTCGGTGAGCCTTGCGCGTCCCACTGCCCCCATACCGCTCACCACTGGCCTCGCACCCGTCGGGAATCCCGCCACGATGCCTGCGCCCGTCATGCAGGTCGTGAACTTCAACGGAGCCCGGCCCATGGCCCTCACGGACTCCTTGCTCATCAACACGCACAACGCTGGACTGACGCACTTCGACGCGCTTTCACACATTCCTGTCGGCGACAAGGTCTATCCCGGCGTCGCGCTGCAGGACGCCGTCACACCCACCGGAGTACGCCACGCCTCCGCTGACCACGCCGCTGGGGGCATCGTCACACGAGGCGTCCTCCTGGACCTGGCCCCCGATCGCGGCAGACTCGACGCGGACTGCCGCGTCAGCGGAACAGACCTCGACGCGGCGCTCGACCGAGCAGGTACATCGGTGCACCCAGGCGACGCGATCGTCGTCCGCGGTGGCTGGGACGTGAACCAGCCCATGACGCAGCCCGTCCCAGGGCTGGACCTCAGCGCCGTCGAGTGGCTGGACCAGCACGGTGCAGCTCTCTATATCGGTGACATCAGCGACGCCCGCCCACCCAGCTTCCCGATGCCAATGCACCAGGTCGCACTGGCACGGCTCGGTCTGCCCTTGGTGGACGCCGCCCACCTCGACGACCTTGCCGACCGGTGTGCCTCCCTACAGCGGTGGAGCTTCATGCTCGTTCTCGCGCCACCGCGTATCACGGGAACCACCGGGCTCGCGGTCAATCCGATCGCGATCTTCTGATCGCGAACCGAGCCCAGGTCCACCGCGGACCCCTCTGAGTACATGGGCGTCCATTGACACAGACTCTGCGCCCGACGATCGTCCGGACGAGTCGGCGCCCGCGGGATCCGCAAGGTAGACCTGCGCGCTTGCCGGCGGCTCCGTGAAGGCACATCTTTCGCCCGGCTGGTCACCGCGGCCAGCGCCGCAGCCTCCATCTGCACCGGACAGTACTGGCCGGCACGCGGCCGGGCATTCTGGTACCGACTCGCGCTTTGGTTGTCGTGCCATCGCGCACCGTGGCCGGATCTGGGAGAGCTTCCATGACGTCCTGAGATGCGGCGGGGCATGCCGCCGATCGGGACTGCAACGACGCGCCTTGCCTACTTCGCCTCGGTCGGAGCGCCGCCGTTTAGGAGCAGCGCACGGCCCCCTCGATGCACTTGCCTTCCGGCGGCGGGGAGCAGCCAGTTACACCCACCGGCTGGTCCGGTCAACGCCGAGTCCCCGACGTCCGGCAGTTACTGGGCTTGGATGCGCGTGACCGATTCGGCCAAGCCGCCGCTGGCCCCGTACCCGGAGGCTTCGCGGTGCGCGGGTGCAGGGGGCCGGGCGCCGTCCCGTCGTTAACCGACTTCGGGCGGGTTGGTTGCTTTTCTGTGCTGATCGTAGGCGATGTCACGGGGGTCCAGATGTTCTTCACAGTGGGTGCAGCGCAGCACCTGCTCTACAGCCCCGCCGTCGCTCGCGTGGGTCAGTGTGAGCGATGGTTTGTCGACGACCCAGCGGTCGCCCCATTGCATGAAGGCGACGGTGATGCCGTACAGGTCCCGTCCTTTGTCAGTGAACCGGTACTCCTCCCGCGGTGGCCGTTCGCTGTAGCGATGCCGTTCGAGGATTCCGTGGTCGACCAGTTTGGCGAGGCGGTCGGACAGGATGTTGCGTGCCACCCCGAGGTTGCGCTGGAAGTCCGCGAACCGCCGGACGCCGAAGAAGCACTCGCGCAGCACGAGGAACGTCCATCGGTCGCCGACCTGTTCCAGGGCGGCCGCCACGGAGTCCGCCTGGTGGTCCATACCTCTCATGCGTTCCATGACAGCAGGTTACGTGAGTTGGTTGCATATTGCTATCGACCATGCCACGGTGTCGGTAGCAGAAAGCAACCTACTCGTTCAGGGAGATCGCGTGACCCACATCGAGGACGGCGCCGCCCCGGCTCCGTCGGCCCACCGCGTCAGCCCGCCATATGAGCAACTGGTGTTCGCCGAGAACGGACCCGTCGCCCGCATCACTTTGAACCGCCCCTCGGCCCGCAACGCGTTGTCGATTCGCCTGTCCGATGAGCTGACCCACGCGTTGGAGCGCGTACGTGACAGCTCCACCGTCAAGGTCCTGGTCATCGAGGGCGCCGGCGGAACGTTCTGCGCCGGTGACGACATCACCGAAATGCACCGATGGGGCAACGCCGACGAAGTCATGCGCCGAGTGACGGGCTACCAGCACATGGCCGACACGCTGGAGCAGCTCGACAAGGTGACAGTGGCGCGCGTCGACGGCTACGCGGTCGGTGGCGGTCTGGAGATCACCATGGCCTGTGACTTCGTAGTCGCAGCAACAAGCGCAAGGTGGGGCATGCCGGAGGTTGATGTCGGCATCACCCCGGGCTGGGGCGGCACCACGCGGATGGCACGACTGATCGGACGGCGGTTGACGAAGGAGATCAACCTGCTGGGGGCCTTGCACCCGGCATCTCGGGCCGTTCAACTCACCTTGTGGAACCGGGCTGTGCCCGACGAACAGCTCGACGCTGCCGTCGAGAAATTGGTGGAGGTGGTGTTGAGCAAGAACCAGCAGGCCGTTCGGCAACTGAAATTCATCATCAACAACGGCGTCGAAGCGGATCTCAAGACCGCCCAGGCCTTTGAGAAATTGTCGGCCGGCCTGTCCGGCGCGGTCAACGGCGCATGGCGTATCGAGGACGCCGATCAATCTGCCGGCGTGATCGGCTTCCGGGACAAAAACGCACTGTGGCAGAAGCGACGCGGGCTCGCCCGGAACTTCTGGACGGACTCCCCCACAGCCGAGTGACAGACGGGGCCGGGCTCAAGGTGCGTAGGCGCCGGAGGGCGGCCCCGGCCCCGCACAAGGGCTGGCGCGGAGCTGCCCGATGGGTTTCGAGAGCTGCTGCCTGATCCGGTCGGCAAACGCGAAAATTCCATGAGCCGGCCGCGGGCGTGGGTGTCCTCGAAGTAGGCACGACCCCGCCGTGTGACGTCACCGCATGATGGCTCCTCCTGGCCCAGTGTCTGCCCCCGCGGGGCCTGACCTGGGGGTGAAAGAACCCTCACCCCCTGCGGGGCGGGTGAGGGTTCTTCACCACGCCTCTCGTGGGGCCTGGAAGGCAGGTGGTTGTCGGGCCGCCAGCTATTCACCGGCCCGGTGCCGTTGACCTGAAGGCGTCAGCCGGGCAGGTGGGCCGGCAGGCAGCTGCGAGGGATGAAGTACCAACTCTGCTGGCCGGAGCCATCGGTGCCGCCGGCGCGCTGATCGCGGATCATGACCCACTTGCCGTCGCGCGAGACATACCGCCACAGCACGGTCTGCCCGATGGCGACACGGCCGTTCACCGTCGAGCTGGGGGTCGCGGTGGCCTGCCAAGGACGCACATTGCCATAGCCGGTGATGTGGCTTCCGTCCCACGTTCGACAGCTGGCGCCCGCCACGGTGGCTACCGTGGCACCGTCATCGGTGGAGCCGCCGATCTGGCCGTTGGTGAATGTCGAGGTCGGCAGACTCGTCGCTGCTCCGCAGCTGTCACCGCTGGACGCATCCCCCGCGACGGCACCCGAGTAGATCCACAAACAGCTGTTCACGTCGCCGTAGATGCGGCCCCAGCGATATCCGCTGTTCTGATCCCCGTGGACATCCACAGTCCAGTTGCGGTAGGCGGTTCCTATCACGTAGGAGTGGGGGGCTCGCCGCAGCAGGGTGTAGTCCGTGGTCACGTGTTTGCGGACCGCTGCGTCGGCCGAGGGTTCCTGTCCGGCCACCAGGGGCACGACGGCGACCGCGGCTGTTGTGGCCAGCCCGAGTATCAGTGCCTGAGTTCGTCGGAGCATTCTCTGGTTTCTCCTTGATGCTTGATCGGCTCTGTTCTTCGGCTCTGTTCTTCGAACCCGCCCGTCCCCGGCGGACCTGCGTGGGGCTGGGGTGAAGCGGGGGTGTGCATCACGGGCCTCCCTGATTTCCCTGGCTGGTCGGCAAGAGACTGCCGGCCGACGCAGACCGCCGGGGCCGTCGAACTATGCACATCTCGGACGGGGACCTGGCAACTGTCACAGGTACAGGGCCCGTCGGCCGTGACAAGGACTTGCCCGCGGAAGGTCTGACTCCGTCTCGAGCTGGCCGAAGTCACCCAATGATCATGTACTCGTTGCGGGGAAGACCCCCCGCCGGACGAGGGAGCCTTAGCGCTGGGCGTGCCGTGTCAGCACCCGCCGCAGTTGTAGAACGTCACGTCCCAGTGGCTGCCCTCATCGGCGTAGACATTGCCGGATCCGGACTTGTACTGAGGAGCGCCGTCGCCGCGGACGCCGATATAGGCGAAGGTGCGCTTGATGTAGTTCGTGAGACACGTCCGCTTGGCGAAGTCGAGTTTGTAGCCGTTCCAGTGCGAGTAGGTGCCACCGGCGTGTCCGGTCTCCGTGCCGCCGGTGATGTTCAGCGCGCAGCCCGTCGCGCGCTTCAGCACCTGGGCGCCCTGGGCGGTGGAGAGGTTGAGCTGATCGAAGGACGTACAGGTGGAGACGTTCCGGTTGGAGCAGCCGCCCGAGGACGACCAGGTGATACCGGATGAGCTGAAGCGGGCGGTTGCCTGGGAGTGGGTGAGCTTGGTGGCTGCGTGCGCCTGGGAGGCGCCGCTGCCGAGGACGCCGATGCCGGGGATGAAGAGCGCGCTGAGGACGAGGGCCAGAGTGGTGAGGGCGGAGCGCAGACGCAAACGAGACGGCATGGGAGGGTTCTTTCTGCTCATGACAAATCACGGGGCGGTCTCTGGGCCGCCGGGGAGGTGATGCCGGCAAACTCCTCAGGCGGCCTGCGGCAGTTCAGTGGAGTGCGCCTTGACCGGTGTGCTGCCGAAGATGTCGACGGCGTGGTAGTACGCCCATGCCGTGCTGTTGCACGAGGTCCGCTTTGCTCCGGAGTAGCCGGCGCATACGCGCTTGAGGTCCGCGTAGAACGCGGAGTCGATTCGGGACTTGTTGGCGGAGAACGTGCCGGCCGCCTTGTAGTTGCGGTAGCCGAAGTCGTGGCGGATGCAGGCCTTTTGGAAGGGGAAGCCGAGCGGGTTGTCGGGGGAGGTACTGCAGGCGTCCGTCGACCAGTTGAAACCATATGCAGTCCAGGCGCCCCGGTTGCTGCGGGCGGCGTTGAAGGCGTTGTAGCTGGAGACGCTTGTCTGGGTCCAGGAGCTGAGGACCCGCGACTTGTCGGAAGGGGCAGCTGAAGCAGATACAGCGGGAATCAGGGCGAGCGGGAGCGACAGAACTACCGCGGCGAGTGGAAGGGCGAAGCGGCGACGCATCAGTGATCTCCAGGAGACGAAGGGAAGCCGCGCTCCTCGTGGGTCCCACGAGGTCGATCCAGAGCGAGGTCATGCACAGCCATACCGAATGGCGACAGGTCGCCAAGGAGGCGGGCGGGACGAGCTCCATCCGTTCGGGATGCCTGGATCAGATTGCGCAGATCACGTTCTAGAGCGGAGACGTTGCGCACTGGTTGCGCACTGGTTGCGCGCGTCCTGAGAAGCAGGGGTCCAAGCGCGAATCCAGCCTGACCGCCCACCGCCCCGCGGGACGCCCGATGACGACGCCACACATC